>JANOWX010001207.1:0-15527 GCA_031418175.1 Acidobacteriota bacterium
TGCGGCTCCGCCGCCCGATGTGCGGAAGGTCTGTGACCTTCCGGCAACCGTCTTTCTTTTTATCCGGGGCTACGCCCCAAACCGCGTGGGGCATAGCCCCCAAAAATAATTCAGGCCTCGCGGAAGGTAACAGACCTTCCGCACATCGGGCGGCGGAGCCGCAAAACCGCCCAAATAGTTTTCTCATCTCTATGCTTCAATTCTCATTCGTCACACGCACCTTTGCAGCACTGACCTTGCTTTGTGGCCTCGCCTTCGCGCAAGCCGCCGCACCCGCGCCGCAAGCCACCGACAACACCGTTGATTTCACCACCGCCAACGGCCTCAAAGCCATCCATCGCCAGGTGAAAGGCAACGAGGTCATCGCCGTGCGGATTTACTTCAAAGGCGGCGCGCGCAACATCACCGAAAAGAACGCGGGCATCGAACCGCTGCTGCTGGAAGTCGCCCAGCAAGGCACGAAGAACTTTCCGAAAGGCCTGCTCAACCGCGAGATTGCGCGCACCGGCACCGTGGTCGAAGCGGCCGGCGGGCTGGATTACAGCATCGTGGCGATGCGTTGCGTGCGCCAGCATTTCGACCGCGCGTGGCAACTGCTGACCGACATCGTGCTCAATCCGCTCTTCGACGACAAAGAACTCGCGCTGGTCAAAGAACAGTTCCTGAGCGCGCTGCGCCAGGAAAACGACGACCCCGATTCGACCGTCGCCACGGCCAGCGACAAATTGCTGTACCGCGCGCATCCCTACATCAACCGCCCCTCCGGCACGCTCGAATCCATCGGCGCGCTGACCGCGAATGATCTGAAGGCGTATCACGCGAAGCTGCTCGAAACCTCGCGCATGATCGTCGTCTTTGTCGGCGATGTGCCGCTGAGCGACCTCAAAACCAAGGTCGAAACCAGCTTTGGCAAACTGGCGAAGGGCAATTTCCAACCCGCGCCGTTGCCCGCGTTCAAAAGCGCCGCCGCGCCCGAATTCCAGCTTATCAATCGCGCCTCGGTGCAGACGAATTACATCCGCGCGACCTTCGCCGCGCCCGCGCTCGATCATCCCGATTACCCGGCAACGGCGGTGGCGATCAACATCCTGCAACAACTTTTCTTTCAGGAAGTGCGCGTCAAACGCAATCTTTCTTACGGCGCGGACGCCAACCTGCTGGCCTTCGGCACGAACGTCGGCAACCTGACCGTCACCACGCAAAAACCCAACGAGACCGTGCGCGTGATGTTCGAGCAGGTTGACTTTCTGCAACGCGTGATCATCAACGAAGCGCCGCTCGGCAACATCGTCAGCGGCTTCCTCACGCAGTTTTACACCAAGCTCGAAACCAACGACGCCCAGGCCGCGCGGCTGGGCGAATACGAACTGCTGGGCGGCGGCTGGCGGCGCGCGCTGACCTGGCTCGACGAAGTGCGCAAGGTCAAACCCGAAGACATCAACCGCGTGTCCAAAACCTATCTGAAAAACTTCCACTTCGCCGCCATCGGCAATCCGGCGTATTTCGACAAGGAGTTGTTTCAGAGCCGGTAGGGGCGGCAGAATGCGCGGGTGTAAACGGAGGTAGCAACGATGAGAGCAACGAAACAGGCAGTCGCTAAAACAACGCAACCGGCAGTCGCCAAAAAGCCGGCCAAAAAGGCAATCGAGAAGCCTGTCTTCAACGGGCGGCGCAAACGCAACGGCAAGTCCACGCCGGAAGAGACTCAGCAATACGTCGAATACATCGACAAGCTGATTGAGTATCTCGATACGCTGGGGCCGCGCGCGCACGACCGCGAGTTGAAGCAACTCAGTTCGGAAGATTTGTCTTTCGTGGCTTCGTTCACGACCTACAACAACCATCAGAAAGGATTGCGCTTAGATACGGGCTTCGGAGGGTTTTACGTGGAAACAACAAAACAGGCAGTTCCCGCAAAACCGGCGGTCAGCAAGTCCGCCCTTAACGGACAGCGCAAACGCAAAGACGTGCGCACACCGGAAGAACGGCAACAATTCACCGAACACATCGAAAACCTGATCAAGCGACTCGATACGCTAGGGCCGCGCGCGCAAGACCGGGCTTTAGAGAAGCTCACAGATGAAGAGTTGTTTTATGTGACTTGGTGGACGACCTACGACAATCATCAGAAAGGGCTGCGCTTCGATTGAAAACCTCAGACGTGCTCTTCGATACCTCGGTTTATATCAGCTACAAACACTTGCTTGGGCAAGTGGCGCAGCCGGGCTGGTACTCCGTCGTAGTGCTCCAAGAGATGATCGCCGGCGCCAACGGGCGCGCTGAATTGAAGGGTTGGGAAAAGACACGGCTGCGTTATGAAAAGCGCGGGCGTTTGCTGGTGCCCGACAGTTTGGCGTGGGCAACTGCGGGCCGCATTTTGAACCGTTACCTGAGCGACCTCAGCCGCCACGACCACCTGCGCCGCCGCCCCAGCCTTGATCACCGCCAAAAGCAAAGCATCATCCGCGACGTATTGATCGCGGTCTCGGCCAAACAGCAAAACGTCACCGTCATTTCCGACAACGAAGACTTCCCGGCCATCCAGCAGTACTACAAATTCCGCTGGCTGGGCGCGTCGGCCTTCTTCGCGTAACTCACCACTGCAACAGCTTGCGCAATTCGGGCAGATGATTGCGGCTGACGCTGACCTGCTGGCCGCTGCTGAGCGTGAGTTGCGCGGTCTGGTTGTCGTAGGGCCGGATTTCGCGGACGTGGTTGAGGTTGACCAGCGCCTGCCGATGCACGCGTTGAAAGATGGCCGGGTCGAGTTGCGGTTCGATTTCTGCCAACGTGGTGAACTTCGTCCAGAATTCGCCCTCGGCGGTCGTCGCGCACACCAGCCCGTGATCCACGCGCAGCGACGTGATCTGCTCCACGCCCAGCACCAGGATGCGTTGTTGCGCGCGCACCGGCAGCCGTTGCAGATACGCGGCCCCGCGCGGCGGCAGCGTTTGCAGGAAGCGCGTCAGTTGCGTTTGTGCCTGGCCGCGCGTTGCCAATTGCGTGCGCGCTTTGCTGAGCGCTTCAGCCAGGCGCCGCCGACTTATGGGTTTCAACAGGTAATCCAGCGCGCTCACTTCAAAGGCATCCACCGCGTACTGATCGTGCGCGGTGACGAAGATGACCAGCGGCAGCGCCGCCCTGTCCAGCAGCCGCAATACGCCGAAGCCGTCCACGTCCGGCATCTGCACGTCCAGCAACAGCAAGTCGGGGCGCAATGTTTCGACGCGTTCGACGGCTTCCGCGCCGCTTTCCGCTTCGCCGGCGATTTGCACGTCGGGATGCGCGGCCAGCAAGTCGCGCATTCGTTGCCGCGCCAACGGCTCATCATCAACAATCAGGACTCGCATCATCACGCACTCGCCGCCGCTTCCAGCGGAATCGTAAACGCCACCGTCGTGCCTTGCCCCAGGCTGCTGTCAATCCGCAGCCGCGCCGCCTTGCCGAACAGCCCGATCAGCCGCTCGTTCACGTTCGATAAACCGACGCCTTGCGTCAGCACAGCGGGCAATAGCTCCGGCGCGATGCCCACGCCTGTGTCGGCCACGATCACGCTCAGACCATCCACGCGCAACGCCGCCGACAACGTGATGACACCGCCGCGTTGCGCACGGCCCAAACCGTGCTTGACCGCGTTTTCAATCAGCGGCTGAATCGTCAGCGCCGGGATTTTGAGCGCGCGCGTTTCGGGCAGCACGGCCAGTTTGACTTGCAGCTTTGCGCCCAGCCGCACGCGTTCGACTTTCAAATAGGTTTCGACCAACTCCAATTCTTCAGCCAGCGTGACGAACTCCGGCTTTTGTTTGAAGGCGTGGCGGAAGAGTTCGGCCAGGTCTTCCAACAACTCTTCCGCCGCGCGCGGCTCGCGTTGAATGAGCGCGGCGACCGAATTCAACGCGTTGAAAAAGAAGTGCGGATCAATCTGCGCGCGCAGGGCTTTCAGTTCGGATTGCGCCACCAGCTTGCGCAATTCCTCTTCGGCAATCGCGTGTTTGCGGCGCGCTTCGTGCAGCCGCAGGTTTTCGAGCGCGCGGCCCAGTTGCGCCACCAGCGCGCGCAGCACGCTCAACTCTTCGCTCAAATAGCCCTGCCCATAAGCGCGCGGCCCGCAGAGCAGCACGCCCGCGAATTCGCCGTTCACGCGCAAGCCCAGCGCCACCTCACTCTGCCGCCGCGCGAGCTCCGCCACCAACTCCGCGTCGTCAAGCTGCGCGCGTAGCAACACCTCGACGTGGCGCGCCGCAAACAACGCGGCCAGCCGTTGCGCCAGTTCAGTGCCCGCCGCCATGAATTCCACCGGCTCCGCCGCCAACCCTTCGCGCAACCCCGCGCACGCCGCCGCCAGCAAGGCGCCTTCATCCACGGCCCCGCGCAAGCGTTCGTTCAACTCATCCAGCACGCGCGCATAATCGCGCCGCCGGAACACGCGCCGATCCACCGCGCGATAAACCGCGTCGCGCAACGGCGCATAACACGCCAACAGCAACAGCCACGCGCCCGCATAAAACACTTCGCGCAAGGCCGGATTCGCCACCCGCAACAGCGCCACCGCCACGCGCGATTCCAGCAACTGCGCGTAGGCCAGCGTCGCCGCCAGCAACAGCACCGCCGCCACGCCGCGTTTGAGCGCGATGTCCATGAACGTCGCTTGATAAAAGCGATAAGCCGCCAGCAGCCCGAACGGAATCGGCAGCAACGCCAGCAACAACAGCCCGCCGTGTTCGTGCCAGACGATCAACCGCTGCGCGCGCGTCACGCCCAGCGCCTGCGCCATCGTCAGCCACAGGTTCGCGCCGTTCCAAGCCAGCGCCGCCACGGCCACGACCAGCGCCGCCACGATGCCGCGCCGCCGCACAGGTTGCAGACCAGCGCGCCAGAGGTCGCGCGCCACCAGCCCCGCCAGCACACCGAAGATCAGCACGCCGGCCAGGAAGCCGAAAAAGACGATCAGCTCTTTGGCATTGGCGCGCGGCGCATCACTGCTCGCCAAACTTTCCAGCCGCGCGTCAACCGCCGTCGTGAATTCGCCGGCCAGCGCCGTCGCCTGCCGCCAGCTTGCGCGCGCCTGTTCCGGCTCGCCCATCTTGCGCTGCGTGTCGCCCAGCGTCAGCCACATCCGCGCCTGCTCGCGCGCCCTGTCCGGCGTCTGTTCCAAGAGCTTGATGACGCGCGTGAAATCGCCGACGGCCAGCGCGTCGCGGCCAAAGATCGAAGGCGTGTAAAAGCTCGAATAGCCGCGCAGTTCGCGCACTTCAAGCTCGTCTTCGCTGCCCGCGGGCGCGAGCGCGACGGCGCGATCCAGTTCGTTGATCGCCTGCAAAGCCAGCGTGGCGACCTGCTGTGGCGCGGTCAGGTTGTTGCCGATCTTGAAACCCGTGATCCCGCCGTGATAGGCCAACGCCACGGCGTTGTCCGGCGCGCGTTGCAAAATGCCGGCGAAGACGCGCTCGGCTGCGAAGAGCGCCTCGGTGTCGCGTTCCAGCGCCAGCCAGTAATAGGCGCGGCCCAGATTGAGTTGCACGGCCAGGTTGCCGGGTTCCGCCTGGCCGCGCCGTTGCAGTTCGGCGATGTAATCCTGCTGCGCCTGGCGCGATTGCTGGCGTAGGGCGAAAGGGCTTAAGACGGGATCAGTGCTTTGCGCGGCGGCGGTATGACAAAGCGCGCTGAGGCAGACCGCCAACCAGAAAGAAGAGATTACAGAACAGCCGGAAATAACGGAACAGACGGAAGTTACTTTTGGGTTTCTTCCGTCTGTTCCGTTATTTCCGTTTGTTCCGTAATCTCTCTTCATTGCCTTGTTGCTCAACCCCACCACGCTGCCAGCACAAACACGCCCGCGATCAACAACACCCACGCCTTCTGTCGCCAGGGCAGCGGCGTCTTCGCTTCCCAGCGGAACAGCTTCACAGCCAGCCACAAGGCCAGCCCGCAAGCCAGGCTCAGCACCGCCAGATTCAACGCATTCGCGCGCAAGCCCTGACCCTGTTCCAGCACGCGCCCCACGCCGTCAACCATATATTGCGACGGCAAAAAACGCGAGAACCGGCGCACCGCCGGCGGCAGCATCGCCAACGGGAACGCCGCCCCGCCCAAAAACATCAGCGGGAAAAAGAGCAGATTGCTCAGCACCTGCGCCGACTTCGCGTTCTCGGCCACCGCCGCCACGATGAAGCCGATGGCCTGAAACGCCAGCACGCCCGCGCTCAACATCACGAACAGCGCCAGCGGATTGCCGGCAAAGCTGACCTTGTAAATCACCTTCGCCAGCACCAACTGCAACAGCAACGTCGAAAATACGACCACGAAATTCGCCGCTAATTCGCTGCTGATCAGCATCCACGGCGTAAACGGGGCCAGTTGATAGCGCCGCAAAATCCCGCGTTCGCGCGCTGCCACCAACCCGATGCTCAAGCCGAAGAGCCCCGCCGACATGGCGCTGATGCAGAGCAAGCCTGGCAACAGATGCGTCACCACCTCCGTGTTCCCGCGCGCCATCACCGACGAGAACAAAAACAGAAAGAACAGCGGGAAGATGTACGTCCAAAAAATCGCCTGCCGATCCCGAAAGGTCAGCTTCAAATTCATCACGGTGTTATTCCAAAGCGCGTTCATTCTCTGATCCTCCTGCCCGTCAGTTCGATGAACACGTCTTCGAGCGTTGGGCGCGTGACGTGCAAATCGAGCAGTTCGTGCCCTTCGGCCTCCAGCCATTTGATCAACTCGCTCAACGTGCGCGCCACCGCCGCGCTGCGCAGCGTGTAAGTGCCGTTGCTTTCAGCGACGCTTTCCACGAATGACAACTGGCGCAATTGACCAAGCCCCAGCGCCGCCGCCGCGCGGAATTCGATGCGCGACTGGCCGCTGGAACGCGCGATCAATTGCTGCGGCGTATCGAGCGCGATGATCTTGCCGTGGTCAATGATGGCGACGCGGTCGCACAGGCGTTCGGCCTCTTCGATGTAATGCGTCGTCAGGATGACCGTTTTTCCGCGCGCTCTCAGTCCTTCGATCACGCCGTGCAATTCGCGCCGCGCCTGCGGGTCAAGGCCCGTCGTCGGTTCGTCCAGAATCACGACCGCCGGATCGTTGACCAGCGCCAACGCCACGGCCAGCCGTTGCTGTTGCCCGCCCGACAGTTGATCGAAACGGCTGGCGGCCTTTTCTTCCAGCGCCACCAGCGTGAGCAATTCATCCGCGCCCTTGCTCTGGCGATAGAAACTGGCGAACAAGGCCAGCGCCTCGCGCACCTGAATCTTGTCGGGCAGCGCGGTCGCTTGCAGCGTCACGCCCAGCCGCTGTTTCACTTCGTCGGCCTGCGTCGCCGGATCGAAGCCGCAGACGCTGACTTCGCCGCCATCGCGCGCGCGCAGCCCTTCGATGATCTCGACCGTCGTCGTCTTGCCCGCGCCGTTGGGGCCCAGCAGGCCGAAGACTTCGCCTTGATGAACTTCAAAGCTGACGCCGTCCACCGCGCGCGTTTCGCCGTAGCGTTTGCGCACTTCGCGCACGACGACTTGGGGCGCGGTCGCCAGCGCGCTTTCGTGTTCAGTTTGTTTCATGGTCGTGTCCAGTAGCATCGTTCCTCCGGGTTTGTAGTACCGGCTTCAGCCGGAAGCGTGCGGTAAGAAGCAATGGGCTACACCGTACCCTTCCGGCTGAAGCCGGTACTACAAACAGCTATGCGTGACAGCCCACGCACGAAATGCGCGCGGGCAGCGTCTGTTTCTCCAACCACGTTTGCGCCGTCTTGGCGTGCGCGCTGTCCGGCGTCTCTTTGGTCAGCCGCACAAAGTATTCGCGCGCCTTGTCGGGTTTGCCCAGCCGGTGCCAGCCCGAAGCCAGCGCGATCAGCAATTCGCCGCGCGCGTGCGCCGACAGTTTGCTGAAATAACTTTGTTGAAGCTGCAAGACCTTTTCGTAATCCTGCACGACGGTTGCCAGCATTTCGTCGGCCATAGCCGGTACTGGGACGTGTTGCGCCGCACTAAACAATGCTGCCGCGCGCGGGATCAGGACGGCGACATTGTCGGGATCAAGTTTGACAGCACGATCCATTTCGTCGCGGCCCTGTTGCCGAAGCGCGCCGCCCTTTTGCATATCGCCCTGTTGAAAGGCCTTGCCGGCCTGAAATTGCAGGCCGCTGCCGTGCCAGACCAGCGCTTCGGGGTGTTGCGGATTTTTGGCGAGCACTGCTTCGCAGGCTTTCATCCCCTTGTCGAGCCGCGCCGTATCGCCCGCCATGCCAGCGAAGAAATCCTGGCGGACGAGCATGTCGAAGCGTTCGCCAGTTTGCGCGGAAGACTGCGCGGGAGCCTGCGCCGGTTTCTTTTCCTGCGCGGCGGCGGATGGGGTCAAGTGGTTGACGAGTTGCGGCGCGGCGGCCAGCGCCAGCAGCGCGGCGCAGACGACGAGTTTGAGCGGTTGTCTGTTTTGCATGTTCGTTCCTCCGAAAAAAGTTAGTGGTTCGCTTGCCTGGCCGACGATACGCCAGCGCGGCGCACAGCGGTTGTGCCTTTCCGGGGAGCGGCAGGAAATTTCGGCTGAGCGGTTGCCAGGGGCAGAGAACGGTTGCAAGCTGGCGCTAGTTTTCAGCAAACTCCTGTTGAAAAAAGTTGGAACGCCAGCGCCACGCAAACAGTTTGAGCTACCGGCACGCCTTTCAACTTCTAGCTTGACGACCGATTCAGCGAGGCAGTTTTATGATGCGACTCATCCGTATGCTTGGCCTGTTTCTTTGTTGCTCGGTGTGTGCGGACGCGCAAACCACTGCTCCGCCAGCCAGCCCAATCAAACCGTCGGTTATGTCGCCTGCTAAGCCGCCCGCCCAAGCCACAGCGGCAGAAGCAAAAGCGCGTGCGCAACGCGGCCTGGAACTGCTCAGCGAGGCAGGCAACGAGGCTGGCAAACTGGATGACGATGAAACCTCGGCGCGCTTGCTGGCTAAGGTCGCCGACCTGATTTGGAAACGCGCGCCCGAACAAGCACGCGAATACGCGCGCAAGGCTTTCGAGCGGGCGTTGGAACATTTGCAGGATGACAAACCGCTCAGACCCGCCGTGCCGCCGAACAAAGATTTGCACTTGCGTTATCAACTGTGCCAGCAGGTCATTCAAGTGGCGCAACAGCACGACGCTGAATTCGGCCAAGCGCTAGTGGACAAATTCAACGGCCCCTGGGCCAAGCTGCGCGAAGCCAAACGGCAACAAGGATTGTTGACCTCGTTCAACGATTCCTATTTGCTCGGTAACGCGCCGGACGCGGCGCCTTTGCTTCCCAGAGTATTCAGCGGCGGTTACATAATGACCGGGCTTGATAACAAATCGCTGACGCCACAAGGCTGGGTGAATCAGGCGATGCAAGTGCTGGCGAACAGTTTTCCCGCCGACATCATGCAGCAGCTATGGTACGTGGCGGATCGGGATCGCGCGGCGGCCGATCAACTCTTCCTGTTCTTGCTGCAACGCATTCAAGCCGACGAGACGGCGGGCCCGTTGCAATTGCTGGTGCTGGCGGCGTACCCATTCGGCGACCACAGCACCAGCTATACGGACGGCCTGCGGATTACAAGCACCGGCGGTGGCACCGATTATTACGCCCGCATCCCAGCGCTCGAACCACGCCATCATCGGCCCGCCTTGTTACGCGATGAATGGCTGATCCATTGCTTTCTGCAAACCGCATTGAGCGTGTTGCAACGCACAACAACTATTGAATTGACGGAGTTCCCCAACGCGCCGGCACGGCTGGGCGCGGGACTGTGTCTGGCGCTCTGGCTCGAACCGCGCGTCGCCGCCTTACAGCCGCAATTGCTGCCCGCCATTCAACAACTCGCCCAAACGTTCAAGCAACGTATGCCACTGGCCCAAGCGGCTGAAATTCAACGCTTGCCGCAGAAAAACTGGGCCGCCTATTACGACCAGGATTATCACCGCGACTTCCCAGACCAAAAGCTCTCCGTCGAGGCCGAGCCGATTGATATGATCCAAGCGCTGGTCAACCGCGCGCAACGTTCGCGCAAACCGGCTGAACGCGATTTCTTTTTCCAGGAAGCCGCGCAACTGGCCGACCGCGAGGGCCAGCAGAATCAGGCACTGGAATTGGCCGAACGCATCACGGATCTGGGATACCGCCGGGCAGTGCGCGAATGGCTCACTTTCAATGCCGCCCAGGTTGCGCTCGCCAAGCGCCAGTTTGACGAGGCCTTGCGGTTGGCCGAGGCGATCAAGGCCATTGACTTGCGCACCTGGGTGCGTTGCCAGATTGCCGATGCCTGGGTAGCAAAGCAGCGCACGCGCGCGCTGAATCTGCTCAACGATGCCGAGACGCAAGCGCGCAATGCCAATCATTACATTTATCAAGTGCGGGCCTTGTGGTTGCTGTCCAACAGTTTTGCAGGCTTCGACCAGCAGCGTGCACAGGACGCACTCACTGAATTGGTTTACGTCGTGAACAAGCTGCCGGACTTCCGGCTAACGTATCTGCGGATGGGGCGGCTGTTGGAACATCCGGCGGGCTTGGCGACAGGCTGGCCGCGCGAGACACTTGAGTGGCTGAAAGATTTGCCGTGGGAACAACCTTTCGCTACGTTGGCCCGCAGCCATTTCGAGGAAGTCTTGGGGCAGGTTCAAACCGTAGAAAACAAACCGCTCAAGCTGGCAGCACTAATCGGTATCGCCCCACAATTGTTCGAGCCGGCCAGTGCGCCGGCGGGGGCTGCCTCAACCACGCCAAAGCCCGGAAAGTAATCCCCCTACAACCACACAGCGACTGGTAAGGAGCTTCGTCTTCAGCACGCGCTCCCTACCGGTCGCCAGACCGACTCATACCTGCTAGCGGATATGCGCTTCGACTACGTTGGCCGCTTTGCCGTCTGCGCGCAATTCGATATTGACGACGCCGCGCCCGGCCAGCGCACGCGGCAAGCGCACGTTGGCTTGGTCCAACCCGGCCAGGCTACCTTGCGCGCCCGCGAAGTTGAGCGGCGCATCTGTGCCGCCGACACTCGCCGTCACATTTGCCAAACCCGTGTTGTAGCGAAAGCCGGTGCCGAACAGGATCAAATAAACCTGCTCTTGTTCGGCACTCACATCAATCGGCATGGCGACGAAACGGTTCAACGTCGCGTTCCATTCGGCCACCGGTTCGACGCTTTGCGAACCGTCGGCGCGCAGCCGGAAGACGACCGCCGCCGCGACGCCCGTGCCGCTGGCGTTCGCCGAGAAAATGCTGGGCGCAACAGTCGCAATCGTCAGCGGCCCGCTCGCCACGAGATCAGCGCCGTTGTAAACGTTGAGCGTCGCCGCGCCGGGCAACGTGCCCGCCGGAATCAGCGCGTTGAGTTGCGTCGGCGAAACGAAAAAGAGTGGCGCGTTGCGTTCGGCACCCGCGTTGTCTTTGACGCGCACCGAAGCGCCCGCCAGCACGGTTGGCAATTGCGCGGTTGTGGCGGCTTGCGTCGCCGTCGCCAGATTCGCGCCGAAGACGGCGATGATGGATTCGGGCGCGAGTTGCTGCGCGGCGAAGCTGGCGGCGGAAACAGCCGTGACGGCAGCGGGCGCGCTGGCGCGGCGCAATTCCCAAACGTCGTTGAACAACTCGCTGCCCGCGCCGCCAAACAAAATCCAACGGTCTTCGCTCTCAAGGTAAGCGCCCTGCGCGCCGAAACGCGCGCTCGGCCCGCCCGCGATTTGCAACTGCGTCCATTGGCGCGCGCTTTGATCGAATGACCAGAGGTCGCCATACACCGCCGCGCCGGTGCCGCCGAACATCAGCACGCGGCTGTCTTTGTCTACGGCGAGGCTGGCGAACCAGCGGCCCGTCGGGCGCACGGCGGGCGTCAGTTCCGTCCACGTGCGCGTTGCCAAATCGAATGACCAAAGATCATCCAGCCAGCCGTTGTTTTGCCCGGCGTAAACAATCATCCGCCGGTTCGCGCGATCAAACGCCCCCGTCAGCAGGCAGCGCACTTTGGGCCGCGTCCCGCCTGGCGACCAATCCTGCCAGGCGTTGCCGCCCAAGCCGAAACTTTGCGTATCGTTGAAACGGCCCGCTTCAGAGGTAAACCCGGCGAAGGAAACCAGGCTGCGCGTGACGGGATCGAAGACGCCCGCCGAACCATAACGCCGTTTTGGCCGCGCACTGTCGAGCGCGGGCGACACATCGCGCCATTGCAGCGTCGTCAAATTGAGCGTCCACGTGTCATTCAGCAGGCCATTGCCCTGCCCCGAATAGATCACCAGTTGCTGCCCCACCGGATCGTAGATGCCATCGAAGGCATGACGCGGCGACGGCGGCGTGCCCGTCGTTTGCAGCTTCGTCCAGACGCGCGTTTCCAAACTGAAAGCCCACGCGTCGTTCAAGAAGCCGCTGTTGCCCGAACCGCCGAACACAATGATGCGCTTGCCGAATGTGTCGTGCACCGCCACGCCATTGCGGCGCGCTTCGGGCTTGTCGCCGCTGGCGGGCGTGAGGGCGCGCCATTGCCAGTTGTTGGTGGATTGCGCCGCCGCAGGAATTGCGAGCAGCGCGAGGATAAAGACGAGTTGAATGAATTTGCTTGTTTGACGCATAAATCAAAATTCTCCTTACGAAGGTTCCAACGGCAGCCCTACGCCGATTGCACGCCGGGCTGCCGTTCCCTGTATCGTCAGGCAGCGCGGTTTTATTTCGCCTTTTCAACTTTGGCGAGTTCTTTCAGCACGTCCTCATTCGACGGGCGCACTTTGTAATCCACCTCGACAAAGCGCCAGCGCACCTTGCCGTCGCGGTCAATCACATAGGTCGCCGGATGCGGCATGGCCCGCTTGGAGCCTTCATTCAACAAGCCGTACCGGTCAATCACGCGATGATCGGCGTCCGATAGCATCGGGAAATTGACGCCGGGCTGATCTTTGAGTTTGTCGCGCAGGAAGTGCGCCTTGTCGTGCGGGTCAACGCTGACGGCCAGGATGACGGCCTTGTCGCGGTAGCTTTCATCAACAACGGATTTCAGCTTGCCAAGCTGAGCGGCGCACCACGGTCACCAATAACCGCGATAAAACACCAACACGACCGAACGCTTGCCGCGATAATCGGCAAGCTGAACGGGTTTGCCGTCCTGATCTTCCAGCGTGAAGTCGGGCGCGGCGTCACCGGCCTTGACGCGCTGCAAATCGGCGGGCGCCAAGCCGGCGCCATCTTTTGGCCCCAAATCGGTCGGCCCCAGTTTCGTTTGCGCATTGGTTTGGGCCGCGCAGCCCAACCACAGTACAAGCACAAAGGTTTGTATCAACCAGCGAAAGCGATTCATAACGGTTCCTCCAAATGTTGAAGTTGAAAACAGCGGCGATGATAGCCGTCTGCGGCGCGGCTGTCTGTAGGCGGGGTTACGTGCGGTGTTTTTCGTAATGCTTGAAATACGCCGGCCACGCGCCAGGTGTGCGTGGCCGGCGTATTTTTTTGTAGCTTCCTCAGCGCGCCACCGTGAGCGTGAGCGCCTGTGTATCGCTCACAGCGGGCGATTGCGCATCCTGCACACGCACGGTGAATGTCCACGTCCCGCGCAGCGCCGGCGTGCCGCTGATGACGCCCGTGGCCGCGTTGAGCGAAAGCCCTGGCGGCAACGCGCCCGCCGACAGCGACCACGCATACGGCTTCACGCCGCCGGTGGCTTGCAGCGTTTGCGTATAACTGCGGCCGCGGCGCGCATTCGGCAAACTGGTCGTCGTGATGTTGAGCGGCGCGGGCGCGTTGATGGTCAGCGAAAACGCCCGCACCGCGCTGTCCGCCGGGCTTTGCGCGTCGGTGACTTGCGCGGTGAAATTGAACGTCCCGGCCGCTGTGGGCGTGCCGCTGATAACGCCCGTGGCCGCGTTGAGCGACAACCCGGCGGGCAAACCGCCAGCCGTGATTGACCAGGCATACGGCGCAACGCCGCCCGTGGCCGCCAGCGTCGTCGAATAGGCCACGGCTACAGCGCCGTTGGGCACGCTCGCCGTCGTCAGCACCAAATCCGCAGGTGTGACGCTTGCCAGTTCATACGCGCCGATGTCGAACCAACCATCGCTCGGACGCGCCGCGCTGCTTTGATGTTTGACGTAGTGCCGCACGACGTTATGCGCGGGCAGCACCGCCGCATTCAACACCACGCCCGCATTGGCGCACGCCGAACCCGCCGCCAGCCGGTAATCCTGTCCCGCTTCATTCACAAACCCTGGCACAAAACCCGGCGCCACGCCCGTGACCGAGGTGTTGTTGTCATTCACGGTGCCGGTGAACGTGCCGAACGAAATGACGCGGCCCGGCTTGAACCAGTTGTACAGCAAATCGAGCACGCCGCTTTCGTCCAACAGCGACACGGTGTTGCCCGCCGCCGTCGCGTAAAAGATGTTGTTGCGCGCGTCGCAGCGTTCCTCGTTGGTCGAAAGCCGGAACAGCGTCGTGCGGTCAGTACGCGTCGAGACGATGGTGTTGTTGTAAAAGTAGAGCACGCCCTTGCGGTAAATGGCCGTGTTGCCGCTGTCGCCGCCGTAATGCGTGATCTGGCGATTGCCCGCCGCATCAGGTTCGATCAACACGTTGCCGTAGACGTGCGTCGCGCGGTAACGCGGATCGTTGCGAATCAGCACGCTGTCTTCGGCGTCGGTCAGATCGAGCTGGCGGTTGCCGCTTTCGATCCAGTTGTACCGCACGACCTGGCCCGCCGAACGGTCTTTCAGGTTGTTGCCCAGACAGCCCGTGCGCAGCGGGCCGAAGCGGTTGTACTGGAACGTGATGCCCAATGCGGCGGTGTAGGCGTTGTGTTCGTAGATGCTGTTCACATTGCCGTTGTCGTAAATGTAGTTGCCCTCGACCAGGATGTCGCGCGAAGCCAGGGCGTCGCTCGAAGCCACGAAGAAGCCGTTGCCACCGTCGTGCAGGATGCAATTGCGCACGGTGATGTTCTCGCCCTTCTCGATGTAAATCGGCGCGGCGTTGTTGACGTAACTCTGCGTCGCGCCGCTGGTGGATGTGTAGGTGTAAGGCGGGCGCGCGCTGCGGATGTCGAGATTCTCGACGGTGATGTAACGCGGCGTCGTGTCGGACGGGACGCTGGCCCCGCCGATCTTGATGATCGAGCGGTTCTCGTTCCAGTAACTGAGCGCCGAGCGCGTCGTCGCGCCGTTGCCGTCAATGATGGGCAGCGCGCCGGTCGCGGCATCTGGCACGCCGCGCACGATGATGGGCGCGGCGGCGCTGCCCTGACGGCAGATCACCCATTTTTCTTTGTAGGGCGTCGCGCGCCAGTAAATCAGCACCGTGTCGCCGGCCACGAGCGCTTCCCACGGCACCGCGCCGATGCTGGCGTAGGGTTTGCCCGGCCCGACTTCGTAGACGGCGGCGTGGGCGAAGGGCGCGGTGAGCGCAAACAGAACGAAACTGAAAAACAAACCGAAGAGATGCTTTCGCATTGGTACTACCTCTTGGAAACTGCGCTTCCCACGAAGACACGCAAAGAAACACGAAGTCGCTTCTGTCCTTTCGTGCCCCTTCGTGTGTCTTCGTGGGAG
>JANOWX010001208.1:0-2094 GCA_031418175.1 Acidobacteriota bacterium
GCCACACCATCCTTGCCGAGTTCGTTTATCCCGATCAGCAAAAAGGCATCAAGCGGCTCGACCGTCGCATTCGCCAAGTCACCCGTTCAGCGCAAAGCCTGACGGGCAAGCAAAAACTCTCACCTGAAGCCGTCGTCGCGTTACAAGACCTCGGCGCAATCCGGCAAGACCTGGCGGGCGGACGCGAGGCGTTGGCGCAAGTGCGTTTTTCTGTGGTCGTCTATGGCGAAGCAGCTCACACCAAAACAGAACTCGCCGCTTCGCTCAAAGGTCTGGATCGTGCCTGCGAACAAATCATCGCTGAAATTCGCAAGCTCAATGGTGCAGACGCCGACCGCGAAGAACCGGCTGCCCTCAACGTGATGTATCCGCGCACGCTGGTCGGCGAAAGCGATAGTCGTGCGATGCAACGCGAGATTACCGAAACGGCTTCGTCACTCGCGCCGCTCATTCCCACCGAAGCCGAATGGCGTGGAGCGCCGCGACCGCATACGTTGTTCTCGCTGCCGACGGGCAAACTGATTGGCCTTGATTTGTTTGATCGTCAACTCGTGAGTTCGCCGTTGGTGTTGGCTCTGGCTGCACCGCGCGGCGGCAAGAGCGTCATGCTCGGACGCATCATCAACGATTTGCTCGCCACCAAAGCTCACGCTCGCATTCGCGCCGTAGATTTCGGCGAATCGTTCGGCCCACTCGTAGATGTCTTGCAAGGCCGTCATCTGCGCTTTGTCGTCGGCACTGATCGAACAATCAATGTATGGGATTACGACGGTTTGGAGCGCGGTGAATTGCCCGACGAGGTGCAGGTCGCCTTCGTCGTTGGCGACCTGCTGCAACTGGCGCGCGTACCTGCCCATGACTCGCTAGCCGAAGACATTCTTACGACGCTGGTCAATGAGGTCTATCGCAATGAAGTCCCGCGCAATCGTCCGGGGCTGCCCAAACACGAACCGCGTCTCTCGCACTTGGTAGATGTTTTAACAACGTGGCCTTTCAAAGGCGCAGCCGCCGAACGCGCCGAAGCCCTCAAGCTCGCGCTCGCGCAATTCTGTGATCACAGTTTTTTGGATGCGCCAACGCATCCCGACTTCACGGGCGATTCGCCGCTTGACGTGTACGAACTCGACAGCCTGGAGCAGTTTCCCGAACGAGTGCGCGAGTCGCTGGCTTTTCGCGCAGCGGCGCGCGTCTTGCGCGCTATCGGGCAACGCAATTCTGACGGTACGCGAGCACCTACGCTGTTGGCCTTTGATGAAGTCTGGAAGATTCGTGAGAAGTACCCACGCATTTTGGACGTTATCAAACGCGGCGCACGCACGGGCGGCAAAGAAAACGTCGTTACGATTTTGGCGACGCAGGCTTATGAAGACCTTTCATCCTTACCCGACAGTGCACGCACGGCAGGGGTAAAACTCATCGGCAAACAAGTCGGCGATTACACCAACCTCGTCGCCGATTGCGGCCTTGCGCCACAAGCCGCCGCTGCCATCAGCGTCATCAACAACGTCGCCGGTTCGCACGCGCAGTTCTTATTGGTGCTTGGTGCGGGCGAAGACAAGATCGTGCAACTGGTGCAATGCGATCTCGCGCCGGTTGAACTCTGGACCTTCACTACTAACCCCGACGAACGCAATGCCCGCGCACGAGTGCATACGCTGCGACCCGCATGGTCATTGGCTGAAACAATATCGTGGTTGGCCTTGCATTATCCTGTTGGGCTAACGGGTGCGAGCTTGGTCACGATAGATGAAACCCTATTGGCATAGAACAAGGAGGATGAGATGAGAAGCAATTCGATTATTCGGCAGATAACGCTGGGCGTTGTGTTGGCGGCAGTATTGTTGCCCGCGCCCGCACAAGCGCAATGGACGGTCTTTGATCCAACCAATTTCAGCTTGCAGATCACAAACCAAATTGACTCGCTCAATCGCTGGCTGGAAACGATCAACCAATACACACGGATGTATGAAAACGCCGTCGGTCAACTGACCAACCTCAAAGGCATCTTGCGCACTGTAGACGATGCGCTCGCGCACGAACGCAAGATGCGACATTTCATCAGCAATTGGGGGCAAGCGATTCGGATGACGTTTC
>JANOWX010001209.1:0-3969 GCA_031418175.1 Acidobacteriota bacterium
CTTCTTCAGGCGTTTGGGCTTGAAGTACCTGTGACCTGCAGAGTCTCCGGCGAAGGCCGCCGGGAAAGCCGGATGCGGGAAATCTGCACGTCCGGTTTGACGAGGGGGGAGGCGGAAACCCTCCCCTACTCTACTGGGCGAATGTTTTAGGAGGCTGTATGTCATTCACACGCATGGATCAAAGCAGCGTTGCCGATTGGCTGGCGATTGGCAACGAAGTCGCCCAACGCCAGGCCGCAATGCCGGCGATCATCAAAGGGCTGTTGCGGCAATTGGCCGCGCAAGTGGACGGCTTCGCGATTGACCAGTTGCAACACGCCTTGCAAACGGCCACGCGCGCTGAACGGGCGGGCGCTGCGGAAGAAATGATCGTCGCCGCGCTCTGCCACGACATCGGCAAAGCCATCTCGGTCGTCAATCACCCGGCCATTGCGGCGGAGATTTTGCGGCCTTATGTTTCACCGACGACTTACGAAATCATCCGCACGCATCAGGATTTTCAAGGCAAGCATTACTACGCGCTGATGGGGCGCGATCCTGAGGCGCGGCAGCAATACGCGGGCGAACCGTGGTACGAACAGGCGCGTGTGTTTACGGACGAATGGGATCAGACTTCGTTTGACCCGGGTTACGACACGCTGCCCTTCGAGCATTTCGAGCCAATGCTGGACCGCGTTTTCTCAAAAGAATTGGTCAAAGTCGCCGCGCCACAGGCTTGATCCCAGCGGGTGCGCCGCGAAGCTGGAGCATCATCTTATGCCCTCCGTCACTCTCCGCATCTTCCTCAGTTCGACCTGGCTCGACTTGCAGCCGGAGCGCGCGGCCATCGAAAAGGCGCTGCAACGAATGGATATACCCAAGTTCATCGGCATGGAACATTTCGGCAGCCGCAATGACACCACGCGTGCCGTCTCGCTCAAAGAAGTTGAGCGCAGCCAGCTTTACGTCGGCATCTTCGGCGGGCGTTACGGCTCCGGCATCACCGAAGACGAATACCGCCGCGCGCGTGAACGTGGGTTGCAGTGCTTCATCTACTGTAAAGACGAAAGCACGATCACGCAGATTGACGAAGAGCCGGAGAAACAAGCCAAGCTGCAAGCACTCAAGCGGGAACTGCGCCAGCAGCATCTCATCAGCGCCCCGTTCACCAACCCCGACGAATTGGCGACACAAGTAGCCACCGATCTGCACAACTGGATCGTCAACGACTTCCTGCCCGCCCAGCAACAAACGCTCGAATACAAAGCGCTGCATCAACTCCCTGCCCCGCCCGCGGATCTCACCGGGCGCGAAGAAGAGTTGGCGGCCCTGCGCGCCAACTCTTCTTCGCGCGGCGTGACCATCTCCGGCTTGCAAGGCTTGGGCGGCGTGGTCAAGAGGGTGGTTTGTCCTTGTTGTGGTGTGATTATCAATGTCAACGCGTTAGACCGGCAGGGTGAAACCAACAACTATTGTCCTAAATGCGAGGCGAGGGTGTGGATCGAAACAGAAGATGATAGCGCAATTGTCGCAATTGTCGCGCAAGCGAATGAGCAAAAGAAAACGGGTGAAGTGCCGTGGCGATTGTTAGTAGCAGTTTTAGTTGTGTTCTTGATATTTGTTTTTTATCTCATTTCGTTGCGGGCGACGCCGTAAGCTACCGTGCCGCTGAGTCAAAGTCAGATTGAGCGGGTGCGAAGAGATGTCATTTGATGCACCGCCGCCCAGCGGCGCAGTTCTACCTCGATCTCAAAGGCGCGAGCGCGCAGCCCATCCGCGCAGCCGAGGCGCTGGCGCACGTCATCCGCGCTTTTCACCCAACGGCGCGTTGGACTGAGGCGGTCGAGCAGTTGCAGCCGCTCTATCAATCAGTGTTGCAAGAGGCGGTGGAAAAATGGCGTAAAGCAAATCAACTAATCAAATTCCTTCCACAACCGCATCCTGCCGCTGACCCTAAACGTGCCTTTCAACTCAATCTTCAATACCAGAAAGAACTGGCTGAGTGGAAAAGGTTGTCGTGGTGGAAACGGAAAACTACGAAAAAACCGCTCCCCCCAAGCGGAATTTGAGAAGCTCACACAACACGCAAGATCAAGACTTACGATGGGATCGAAGATTCCAACGCCGAAAAGGTGCGGCAGCAAATGGCCGAGTGGCGGAAGTAAGAACGGGGAGTGGGAGCGGGAGAAAGCGACTCCGCATTCCCCACTTATTGTCATTCTTGTTCCGGCCTCTACTCCTGTGCTAACTTGCCGCGTGTTATGGAACTGATTGAGAAACAAATGCAGTCGGTCGTGGATGACGTTCACGCGCTCACCGTGCGAACGCTTGGTTTCGAGCAGAAGTATGGGCTGTTGTCGGCTGACTTCTACGCGCTTTATCAAGCTGGTCAGTTGGACACGGGTGAGAATCTGCGCGATATGACGCTCTGGGCGGGTGCGTATGAATCGAAGCTGAAGCTGGAAGAGACTGCCCGCCGATTAAGCCAACAACGGCTCGCCCAGTTGCGCGCCGTGGCGGCGGGGGAGGAGGTGCGTTTAGTTCCCCATGAAGCCGCAGCCGCCTGAGATTCCACTGACGCGCCCGGAATACGAAGCGTTCATCTACACCTTGCCAACGCGCTTCCCGGCCATCCAAACCTCAACTCTCGTCGTGAAGATGATTGCTTCGCAGCAGGCCGAAGTGGTGGGCGCGCTCTTCTTCGCCAGTGATGTTCGATTGGAAGTGACCGAAGTCGTCAGCTTTGCCGACCAACGCATTGTGGCTTATGGCTATGAGGTGCTGCGCGGCGAGGAACAACTCTACTGGTACGACTCGCAACCCCACCCGCACGATCCCACACTGGCCAGCACGCACCCGCATCACAAACACATGCCGCCCGACATCAAACACAACCGCTTGCCCGCGCCCGGTCTGAGTTTCACCAAACCCAACTTGCCCTTTTTAATCGAAGAGATTTTGTCTGCCGTCTTGCCGGATGAGGCAATGGGTTAAACCCTGGCGATGCGACGGCTAGCGACATCCCGCATTGCCAATCACTTGATCTTCCCCAGCATCTGATACAGCCACACCAACGCCGCATCCATCATCTGCTCGCCCGCGCCCACTGCCACCGGCGCAACTTGGTTGTCCGCGCCGTAGCCGCCTTCCGCCACCGCTTCAATCGTCGGAAAGTATTGGTGGTAGCCGTTGCAGTAGCCGAAAAAGAAAAGCTGTTTGACGCGCGCGCGTTCTTTCAACCGGATGGCGTGGTTGCTGAAGAATTCGCCCGATGCGCCGACCAGCGCGATTTCGTTGTTCAGCAAAGCGACAGTCAGGCGCGGGCGCACGCCGTCCGCGTATTCGTCTATAAAGTTGGGAATGAGTTCGGGGAAGAAGGCTTTTTCGTATAAGCCGCGAACCACCGGATTGCTGAGGTCGGTGCGCGCGGTGAATTTGAATCGCTCTTCGCGTACTTGCAGCGCGGGTTGTTTGACCTCTTGCGGTTGCAGACTCTGCGCCAGCTTGACCGTTTCACGCGCCAGAGCTTGGCCAAACTCCTGGTGGTCTTTGTACGCGCCTTTGTTGACCGATTGATCGCCGGAAGCGCCTTGCATAAAGATGGCGGGCGCGCCGGTCTCTTTTTCAAGGGCAACTTTCATTGCGCCGGCGTAATCCGCCGAAAACTTGAGCAGGCTGGAGGGCAGCATCGTGGGATGCGCGGTGAAGTTGACCACGACGGCCAGCGGCTTGCCTTGCAGATCGTCAAAGCGCATGACGGCCAGGTCGCGGTCGCTCGGTTTGAGTTCGAGCTTGGTGTGACGGTTGCGATTGAAGTTGGCGAGTTGCGTCGCGCCCGCCGCAAATTGGGCGGGCGCGAGCTTCTGATTGGCCTCGACAATCGCCGCCACGACCGCGTCTTCGAGTTGCGCGTAGTAACGCAGCGCCGCGTCAAACCGGCCTTGGCCTTTGCCCGGCGCGTTGCTCAGTTCGAGCACCGGCCCGTGGTGC
>JANOWX010001210.1:0-6092 GCA_031418175.1 Acidobacteriota bacterium
GTTTTACAACCACGCACGGATTCATCAATCGCTGGGCTACAAAACCCCAGCGGCGGTGTATCAAGCAAAGGCATAAATCAGGGCAGCGGTTGACCACCTTAATTTAATTGTTTTTTTGTCTGGACAATGGGGAGCACCTTACCCGGTATGCCCGTCGGCAGCATCGTCCCGCGCATCCCATTCGTGCGGAAGTTGCGGCCCGCCTGCCATTCAAACAGCGCCAACTGCTCGGGCTGTTTGACCGGCAGCGTCTTTAACAGCACTTCCTCGACCAAACTGAAGAGCGCCGTATTCGCGCCGATGCCCAACGCCAGCGACAGAATGGCGATGGCCGTGAAGCCGGGCGCCTGCCACAACATGCGCGCGCCGTAGCGCAGGTCTTGCCAAAGGGTTTGCATAATTTTCTCCTCGTCGAAATCGAATCAGTCACACCGCAAAGCGATTATCAGATCAACCCGCATCGCGCACCGCGCCGAAAGCCTGAGCGCCTGCAACGTCAAGCGTAAACCGACTTCGTGTGCGCGTTGCGAGACCGAACAAGCCCGCACGCCGTAAAGCCCAAACACTTTCAATGCGTCAACGATGCAAAGCGGTGTTCGGATAAAAACTCGTCCAGCCGAACCAATAGGCCTGATGGCCGGGCAGGCGCGGCAACGATTGCCCGTCTTTTTGCAAAGCGGTTTCGTCCATCGTCCACAGGCTGCCGTCATTCGCAGCCAGTTTATTGCGCGCGCCTTTGTGCAGTTGAAAAGTGAGCAGGCCGCGTTCATAAGCGCGCGTCGCACCGGTCTTGTCGTCCGTGAATAACACAATCGCAACGCCGCCGAGTTCATCGTTTTATACGCGTTGCGAACGCAGTTTGCGCAGCGCATACGCTTTGGGCGAGCCGTTGATGACGAGCGTGAAAACTTCTTCTTTGGCGGGCAGGCGGTCGTCGAGACGCGGTACGGGAAACATCAGATCGGACGAATTGAAATAACTGCCGTAAGCCGCGCCGGGGCGATAATCGCGCGTGAAACCTGTTTCGAGCGACAGCACTTTCGTTGCCGGATGTTGCGTGCGCCAGTCTTGCCAAGTCGTTACGACGAGCGGCAGCTTTTTGAGTTGAATGCCGCTCTCAGCCAGTTTGCCGCTCACCGGTTCACCGGGAATCGTCAGCCACAAACTCAAGGTCTCGCGGTCATACATCAATTTGTTCGAGCGATAGAGCAAGCCCGACGAGCCGAAGGTAAAAGTGCGTTCGCCCACGCGCGTATCGAACAAGATGCCTGCGCGACAGAGCGTGCAATAAGCCAACGAAACCGGCTGTCCGCCGATGACATCGTTGAGCATTTCGTGCGCGTCGAGAATGCGCAACGGATAAGCGCGCGCGTCGCCGTTTAACTCAACTCCGAAAACCAGGTCTTTGTCTGCCAGATAAGCTGCTTCATTCGCCGCAATCATTTTGGGATTGTCCAACGCCGGAATGCCGTCTTTTTTAACGCCGCCCCAGACGATTTCTTCGATGCGAATGCGTAGCGGCATCTCGGCGTAAAGAAACTGCGCGAAGCTCGGATCAATCATCCGGCTAAACAACGCCGCTTTCCATTCGAGAAAGTGCGGCGGCAATTCGACCTGAGGCTGGGCGGTCAGCCATTGGCTCCACAAAATCCAGTTGTTGCCGAAATCTTTGCCCGTCAACTTGGTCAGCAGCCAATCGAGACGCAGCGTTTCGTTGAAATTCGGAAAGCGCAGCATCTCAATCAACGCAGGAGTCGCGCGCCGATCGCGGCGGCGTTCGAGTTCGCGGTAAGCCGCTTTGCTGCGTACTTGGTCGCGTTGCGTAAGCAGGCTAATCAGATTGAGCAACGGTTCATCAGCGAGGGCAGGTTGGGCAGTCACGATGGCAGGCGAAAACACAAGCCATAAATAAAAGACCGCGCGCAAGGTGTATTGAGGTAAATACTCGACCATCATCATATTGCTCACTGGTTAGGCGGTGCGGTTTCATTCACATCTAAGCGCAATCACCGGATCAACCTTCGTCGCGCGGTGCGCCGGAATCCAACAGGCTAGTGCTGCTACGGTCAGCAACAGCGCCGCGATCAAGCCGAACGTCAGCGGGTCAGTCGCACTCACGCCGTAAAGCAAGCCCGCCATCAAGCGCGTCAATAACGTAGCTCCGATCAAGCCCAGCGCCAGCCCTGTCAGCGTCAACCTTAAACCTTGTCGCACGATCAAACGCACGATGGCGCGTGCGTCTGCGCCGAGCGCCATGCGAATGCCCAACTCGCGGGTGCGTTGTGCGACGGAATAGGCCGTCGTGCCGTAAATGCCAATCGCCGCCAGCAGCAACGCCAGCAAACCGAAACCGCCCAACGTCGCCGCCGCGCCGCGTATGGGTACGAAGGCCGTACCCAGATGCTCATTGAGCGTGCGCACGTCGCTCACCGGCAGCTTGGCATCCATCGTTTGAATCGCGTTGCGTACCGAATTGAGCATGGCCTGCGGTGCGCCTGCGGTTTGCACCATCAGGCTCAACTTGCCGCGCGGGTGTTGTGCCAACGGAACCCAGATGAAAGCCTGCGGCGTTTCACCGACCGTCCAGTATTTACCGGCGCGCGTCACGCCGATGATGCGGATGAAATCAGGGTCTTTTTCGCTGTTTGAATAGCGTTGGCCGAGCGCCTGCGCGGGCGTTTTGCCCGGCAAGAAATGGTGAACGAAGGTTTCATTGACAATAGCTACGTCAGCGCTGTCGGCATTGTCAGCCTCGGTGAACTCACGCCCCGCCAGCAGCGGCACGCCCATAGTTTCGAAATAGCGCGGCGCCACCACCGCATAAAGCGCACTCGGTTGGTTGGCTTGGCGCTGTGGCCCCTGGTCGGGAACATACACTGAAAAGTTGCGGTAATCAGCCAGCGAGAACGGCGCAAACGTAGTGAACGAAGCCGAGCGCACGCCCGGTAAGGCGTTGACTCGTTCGAGCAAAGTCTTTTCAAATTCGGCGCTGCGGCCTTTGTCATAACCTTGCAGGCTCAAATCAAAAGACATCATCAAGCGGCGTTCAGACTGAAACCCCAGATCAAGTGCCGTGACGTGTTGCATCGCACGAAAGACCAATCCGGCGGCAATCAGCAACAACAGCGACAAGGCGATTTGGGCTACGATCAAACCGTTGCGCAAACGCGAACGGTGATAGCCGGCTTGCGCGCTCGTGTCTTTGAGTGCGGCGGTGAGTTCAAGGTTCGTCGCCTGCCACGCGGGCGCAAGGCCAAAGAGGATGCCGGTTGCCAGCGAGACGGCGAGCGTGACGAACAGGACGCGCCAGTCGAGTGTGAGTTTCAGCGTGATGGGTAAATCAATCGGCGGGCGAAAGGTTTGCAAAAAGTCGAGCAACCATGCCGCGAGCAATACGCCACACAGGCCGCCAGCCAATGACAGCAAGGTGCTCTCGGTCAACAACTGGCGCAACACGCGACTGCGGCTTGCGCCCAGCGACATGCGCAACGCGATTTCCTTGCGGCGTTCGGTGGCACGCGCCAGCAACAGGCTGGCGAGATTGGTGCAGGCAATCAACAACACCAACGCCACCGCCGTGAACAACACGGCCATCAACCCTATGCCTGCGGTTCTGAATTGCGGCAGAAAGAAACCCGGCTCGGTGATTTCGAGAATGCGCTCGCTTTCGGTGTCAGGGCGTTCCTGCTCAAATTGTTGACTCAACAATTCGAGCGAAGCCTGTGCCTGTTGCCTGCTCACGCCTGGTTTCAAGCGTCCAAAAGCAAACAACGCATTGACGCCGCGATTTTCCAGCCAACTGTCACCCGGCGTCGCCCACCCCTGCATCATCACGGGCAGCCAGATTTCAGGATCATAAAGCAGCGTCAGCCCATGAAAGCCCGACGGCAGCACACCGATGATTTTGAAGTTGTGATTGTTGAGTACGACTTCGCGTCCGATGACGCCCGCATCGCCGCCGAATTGCCGCTGCCAGCAACCATAGCTAATCACCACGACCGGATGCGTCAACGGCGTGCGATCTTCCTCCGGCGCAAACGTACGCCCCAACGCGGCCTTTACGCCCAGCACGTCGAAATAATTACCAGTCACGAGATAACCCGACACGTGTTGGTTGCGGTCTTGCAAGCTCAAGCTGAGACGCGGCAGATAAAAGTTGGCGATCAATCCATCCAGCACTTGATTACGGTCGCGGTAATCACGATAAGCTGGATAAGACATCGGCCTCATGCTGCCCGAACGTGCCGTGAACGAAAGCGACACCACCCGCTCAGGCTCGGCAATCGGGAACGGGCGGAAAAACGAACTGTTGATTAACGTAAAAATCGCCGTATTCGCACCAATGCCCAGAGCCAAAGTCGCCACGGCAATCAACGTGAAGCCCCGACGTTTCATCAACATTCGCACGCCGTAGCGCAGGTCTTGGATTAGGGTTTGCATAAGTTCTCCTATTCACATCTAAGCGCAATCATTGGGTCAACTTTTGTCGCCCGCCGCGCCGGAATCCAACAGGCCAGCAACGCCACCAGCGCCAGCGACAACGCAGAAGCCGCGAAGGTCAACGGATCAAGCGGACGCAATTCATAAAGCTCGCTCGCCAGCCAACGGGTGAGCAGGGCGGCGCTGCCAAGTCCGATCAGCAAGCCCGCAGCGATGAGCAAGAGGCCGTCGCGCAAAACCAGCCAACGCAAATTTTTGGCGCTCGCGCCCAACGCCAAACGGATGCCGAGTTCGTGCCTACGCTGGCCCACGGCATAAGCCATCACGCCGTAAAGACCCAACGCAGCCATCAACAATGCCAATGCGCCGAACAACGACGCCAGGCTCGCGGCCATGCGTTCGGCAGCAAGGTGTTGATCGAATTGTTCAGACAAAGCGCGCGGCGTTCCCAACACGGCTTCCGGTTCGAGTTGGCGCACCGTCGCGCGCAGTTCCGCCGCGAGCGAAGCCCACGCGGCGGCATCCGCCTGGATGAGCAGGCTGCAATAGTTGGAGTTCGTTTCTTGTGCGAGGGGGAAATCAATCGCGGGTTGCGTATCAACTTTGACCTGACGAAAGCGCGTATCGCGTGTGACACCGATGATCGTCATCCACGGAGTGTCTTTATCCAGCTTCACCCGCTTGCCGACGGCGCTCTCGTGCGGAAAGAAACGCCGCGCAAAAGTTTCATTCACCGTGATGACGCGCGGCACCTCAACGTGATCGGCAACAGTGAAACTGCGCCCTTGCACCAACGGGATTTGCAGCAGGGCGTGGAATTCCGGCGAGACCTTGTTGGCATCGAAACTCATGCTGGCGGTTTCAGTTTCGCGGCCTTCGACCAGCAAGCTGTATTGTATCCAACTCCCTTCAAACGGAGTGATGGCACTGAGGCTCACAGCTTTTATGCCGGGCAAAGCGCGCACGCGCTCTGCCACTTGCGCCATGCGGTGTTCGTATTCAGTCCCCAGCTTCAACATGGCAGCGGCATCTTTCTGATTCGCTGCTTGCGGTGGTAGCTCTAACCCGACGGCCCATACGTTTTCGAGCCGCATGCCCGAATCAACGTTGAGCAAATGTTGCAGGCTGCGCACAAACAAGCCCGCGCCGGTCAGCACGACGACGGCAAGCGACAGTTGCAACACGATCAGCGCGTGGCGCAACTGCCAACCTCTCACCCCTGACGTAGTTCCGCCCACCGCATCTTTCAGCCCGTAAACCAAATCGGTGCGGCTGCTCTGCCACGCCGGAGCCAGTCCGCACAGCAACGTCGCCAAGCCCGTGACCGCGACGGTGAAAAGCAGCACGCGCCGATCAACGGCGCTTTCAAACAGCGGCGGACGCTCTTCGCCCGTCACCCAAAACCGCAGAACAAAATCGTTCAGGAAAGGCGCGAGCCACAAGCCCAGCGCCGCGCCCAGTGCGGCCAGCCACGCGCTTTCGGTCAATAGTTGACGGAGCAAACGCCCGCGCCCGGCGCCCACGGCCAAGCGTATTGCCATCTCGCGTCGCCGCGCGTGCGCCCGCGCCAGCAACAACGTAGCCACGTTCGCGCACGCCACCAGCAACAACATCGCCGTCATCCCCAGCATCAGTTTGAGCAGCGTGCCTTG
>JANOWX010001211.1:0-3566 GCA_031418175.1 Acidobacteriota bacterium
CCAAGCCCGCACGCTGGAAGCGCTGCGTACCCAGGCTTGCCTCCCGCATCCGAACTGAAGCTGTCTGAAAGCGGACAGCCCAAGTTGCTGTGACAACAGCTAACTTGCGCCATTCAAACGATTGCCCGACTGGCATAGCAATTGGAAAGGATCGAACGCGCGCGTTAAGCATCGTGAACATGCCGCGTTCTATGACAATGAACGACAAGCTTGATTATTCGGTGACGGCCCCGCGCGGCTTTCTGGCAGGCACGGCGCGCGCCGGTTTGAAAAAAGCGGGCGAAGATTTCGCCGTGATCGTGTCTGACCGCCCGGCTGTGGCGGCGGCGGTCTTCACGACCAATCTGGTGCAAGCCGCGCCGGTTTTGCTTTCGCAAGAACATCTGCGTTACCGAAAGCAGCGCGCCATCGTCGTCAATTCCGGCGGCGCAAATGCTTGCACGGGCGCGGGCGGATTGAAGGATGCGCGGCGCACGGCGGCATTGGTGGCGGCCCAAATCGGGTGCCAGCCTGAAGAAGTGCTGGTCGCTTCGACGGGCGTGATCGGCCAGCGGCTGGATATGGCAAAGGTCGAGGCTGGTGTGCGGGCCGTGACCGCGCAACTTTCGCGCGCCGCTGGCAGCCGGGTGGCCGAAGCGATCATGACCACCGACACGCGGCCCAAACGCGCCAGCAAACGCTTCAAGCTCGGTGGGCAAACGATCACGATTGCCGGTGT
Source organism: Acidobacteriota bacterium (assembly GCA_031418175.1). Classification (GTDB taxonomy): domain Bacteria; phylum Acidobacteriota; class Blastocatellia; order RBC074; family RBC074; genus JACPYM01. Next base: position 719 of record JANOWX010001211.1, read on the forward strand.
CGCCAAAGGCGCGGGGATGATTCATCCGAATATGGCGACGATGTTGTCCTTCGTGACGACGGATGCGGCGCTTAGCAAGGCCGCGCTGAACGCAGCGTTGAAACAAGCAGTCAGGAAAACGTTCAATCGGCTGTCGGTGGATGGCGACACTTCGACCAACGACACGCTGGCAATTTTGGCGAATGGCGCGGCGGGGAATACGCCGATCACGCAAGTCGGCGGCGCTGACTTTGCGGCCTTCACCGCAGCGCTTACTGCTGTCTGCCGGGACCTGACAATTCAGATCGCGCGCGATGGCGAGGGCGCACGCAAGCTGATCACGATTCACATCAAGCACGCGCCGAGTGAGCGCGCCGGTGAAAAGATCGCCGCGACGATTGCGACCAGCCCGCTGGTCAAGACCGCGCTGGCCGGCGCCGATGCCAATTGGGGCCGCATACTGGCGGCGGCCGGACGCAGTGGCGTGCGCTTCGATGTTTCAAAGGTCGAGATCAAGCTTGGCTCATTGACCGTCGCGCGCTTGGGCGGCGGCCTCAACTTCAATGAAGCGCGCGCGCTTGAGATATTGAAAAAGGATGAAGTCACGGTCACCGTTGACCTGCATCAAGGCGCGGCTGAGGTCACCGCCTGGACTTGCGATATGACCGAAGGCTACATTCATATCAACGCGGATTATCGTTCGTGAGTGGTAGATTTGAGGACTGCGGTAGGACAGACTTTAGTCTGTCCTACGTGGTTTGTTGGTAATCCAGGACAGACTAAAGTCCATCCTATTCTATGACAGTTTTTTGCAACTGATTCCAAACTGCTTTCGTAAATGGCTTGCGAATTGCAGACCCGCAGGTGCTTCGCGCACAACGAGTAACAACCAGAGAGAAACCAGAGTGAAAGATACAGAAGTGAAGCTTATGAAGCCTATGCTGATGTCCATGCCGTCCAAAATAAACGAAGTTAAAAGTACCAGGAGAGGAGCAACTATGTTCAATCAGATTCGCCGCAGTGTGCTGCCAGTGCTGGCAGGCGCGTTCGTGGTGCTGCTGACTGCCGCCGCCACGTTCGCGCAAGAGACGCCGCAACCGGCGAACCCCACGCTGCCCGCCGCCCAAACCCAGGGCAACGTGCAAATGCCGCCGGTGTTACGCACGATTCCGCAACGCACGGTCGGGCTCGAACCCGGCAAAGTGGTGCGCTGGACGTTGCGCGATGCCATTCTGGCCGCGCTCGAAAACAATCCCGACATCGAAATCGAACGCTCGTCGGTGCGCCAGTCGGGCTTCGACGTCATCGCTGCGGAAGGCGCGTACGATCCGACCTCGACGCAGGGGACGACCTTTTCGTCCACCAGCCAACCGAATACGCGCCCGTTCAGCGGCGCCGGCACCGCGCCGTCCTTGACCAGCAAGAACCTCAATTTCAATTTCGGCCATCAAGGGCTGATTTACCGCACGGGCGGCGACTATGCGGTCAACTTCAACAATCAGCGCCAAAGTAACAACTTCAGTTTGTTTACCAGCCAGTACAATCCGCAACTCAACTTTACGATCAACCAGCCGCTCTGGCGCAACTACAAGATTGACCGCAACCGCTATCAAATCCAGATTGCCAAGAAGCGGCTCGATTTGTCGGACGCCACCTTCCGGCAACGCGCCATTGAAATCATCTCGCGCGTGCAAACGGCGTATTGGAATTTGGCACTGACCATCAAGGATGAAGAGATTCAACGCGACGCGGTCAAACTCGCGGAAACCCAACTCAACAATAACCAGCGCCAGGTCGAAGTCGGCACCAAAGCCCCGATTGACGTCGTCGAATCGGCCACTGTGATGGAAGCGCGCCGCCAACAGGTCTATCAAGCGATGAACTCGATTGCGCAGGCTGAAAACGCGCTCAAGAATTTGACGGCCAACGGCACCGGCGACCAGTTGTGGAAATCGCAGATCGTCCCGGTCGAAGCGTTTGAAGCCGCGCCCGTCGTGTTGCCGCTTGACGACGCCGTCAAACTGGCCATGGACAATCGGCCCGAACTCAAACAGTTCAACCTAAATAAACAAATCAACGAAACGGATGTTCACTTCTTGCGTAACCAAACCAAACCGCAAATCAATGTGAACTTCGGCTACACCACCTTTGGCGTAGGCGGCAACGCGATTTCCAACCCGAACTGCTCGCCGGTGATTAGTGGTGGACAGTCGGTTTGCGCGGGTGTGGTTGTCGGGACCGATGCGGCGGGGAATCTGATCCCGATCATTCGAACATCCGCTTTCAATCCGAGCGTGCCTTCCGTGGGGACAAATTTTATCGGCAGCTACGGCACCGGTTTGCGCACGATGTTCAGCAACGATTTTCGCCAGTGGACAGCCGGTGTCAGTGTCACCCTGCCCTGGCGCAATCGCACGGCCAAGGCCAACCTGGGCCGTTCGCTGGAAGTCGGACGCCAACTCGACCTGCAAGCGCGCCGGACGATGCAAAACATCGAGGTCGAAGTGCGCAATGCCGTCCAATCGGTTGAAACCGCCAAGATGCGCATCGAAGCCTCACGCGCTCAAACCGAATATGCGCGCCAGCAATTGGATGGCGAACAGAAACGTTTTCAGGCCGGGCTCTCGACGACGTTCTTCGTTCTGCAACGCCAGAACGATCTGTCGGTCGCGCGCGGCAGCGAATTGCGCGCGCTGGCCGATTACAACATCGCCGTGGCCGAATTGCAGCGCGTGATCTCGACTACGCTGACCAGCAACAGCATTGAGGTCAAATCCGAAGTCAGCGCGCAACCGGGCGATAAAAAATGGGCTGATATCAAATAGCCCGCCGTTCAAACTTGCTGACCCAGCGCGCGGGGGGGGGGTCG
>JANOWX010001212.1:0-14125 GCA_031418175.1 Acidobacteriota bacterium
CCGAGGCGACCGATGCCAATGGCGCGGGGTTGCTCTTCAATCCGCTCGATAAGCCGGTGCGGTTGTTAGAGACGCGGCCCGATCCGGGCTTCCCGCTAACGGGCTGTTATCGCCCGAACGCGAAGATCGTCGGCGGCACGGGCGGCATCCGCACACAACAGGCGTGGGGCACGTGCGAAGGCTTGACGATCCCCACCACCGCGCGCGCCATCCTGGGCAACGCAACGGTGGTCAACGTGGACGGCGCAGGCTTCATGACGTTCTACCCCGGCAACGTAGCGACTGCACCGACGGTGGCGACCTCGAACTATCCCTTCCCGGTGATCTTCGGCTACAACCGGCACTTCATAGTGGGGCTGAGTCCGGCGGACGGCACCTTCAAGATTCTGACTTCGGCGACGACCGATTTGATCGTGGATGTGTCGGGCTACTTTGCGCCGTAGTGTGACCGGCTCAATCACGCTCGCAACACTTTCCCCCAGCCAAAACACGCGGAGGGCCTGCCACCAGCAGGCTCCCGCGTGTTTTGCTTTTACCGCCGGTGTCAGCAGTTGCCGTATTAGCGCTGACGCCGCGTTACGCGCTTACCGCAATTCAATTCGGTGTTGCGGCAGTGCAAGTTTTATGGCGGCAGGTGTTCTTAACAACGGATCAATCATGAACTGGCACGAACCGGTATCGGCAATGAGCGAGGGCTAGCTTGCCGTGCAACAGCGGGCAGCGTACAATCCGCCCCTTATTGCGGGACATCCAAACGCGCTAGACACTACCGAAAGACCCACTCACTCAGGATATATGCGGCTGAAATTCTTATTACCGGTCATCTTGCTGTTCACGCTTGCGCTCGGCGCGTGCCGGTCGCAAAACACGGCGTTCAGCGCGGTAGAGAACGCCAATGATGGCTCGCCGGTCATTCTTGAAATCAACGGCTTTGAAGAGCATCGCTCGGCCTTTGAACGCTTCGTCAAAGCGCGCCTGTCCGATTTCGCCACGCAGGCTGGGCAGAGCCAAGCGGAGCAGGATCAATTGCGCAGCCGCCTCTTCGATGAATTCGTGCGGCGGCAACTGGTAGTGCGTGAGGCGTTGAAAAAGAACATCGTCCCGACCGAGGACGAGATTCGCAAGGCGGTCGAAGACCAGCACAAACAGACCAGCGGCGAAGGCTCCGCGCAGAACCAGCCCACGCTGGAGGGCACGGAACGCCGCGCCGAAATGCTGAACGATTTGCTGACGCTGAAGTTTTATACCAGCGAAGTGCTCAAAGACGTGGCCGTGACGCCGCAGGAAATCGAAGGCTTTTACAACCAGAACCGTGCGAAGTATCAACAGCAAAACGGCTTCTATGTGCGCGAGATTCGCGTGCCCGACGAAGCCGACGCGCGGCGTTTGCGGCAACAGGCCCAGGCCAAGCCGAACGATTTCAACGTGCTGGCCAAAGAGAATTCCAAATCGCCGACGGCGATCAACGGTGGGCTGATGTATTACGAGACGCAGCAATTGCCGCCTGTGCTGGAACAAGCGATCACGCCGCTCAAGGCCGGCGAGATCAGCAACGTGGTCAAATCGAATCACGGCTACCACATTTTCAAATTAGAGAAACGTGCCGAACCGCTGACGCTGGAACAGGTGAAAGAAGACATCCGCAAAGAACTGACGCGCACCAGGAATCAAGCGCTGATCGAGCAGTTCAACCAAAGCGCGCTGTCGGCGGCCCGGCTCAAGATTTATCACGACCGGCTGGGATTCACCTATTCGGGGAGTCTCAAGGCGGGCGTTTAGATTAGTAGGGGCAGACCTGTGTGTCTGCCCCAGCGGATTCACGTACCGATGAATCCGTTTATTGCCACCGGGGCAGACACGCAGGTCTGCCCCTACGTGCAGTGGAGGAAGTCATATGAAATTCAAGTTTGCCCTCACCTTTATCCTGCTCGCTTTGGCTGCGCCCGTGTTTGCGCAGGAAGGCGAAGCCAAGTTGATTGACGAAGTGATCGCACGGGTCAACGTCGCGCCGATCATGCGTTCGGCCTATGAAAGCGCGCAACGCGAAATCCTGGAACAGATGAAGAGCCAGAATCTCAAACCCGAAGAGATCGAAAAGAAGCTGGCCGAATGGAAGCCGCGCATTCTGGATCAATTGATTGACACGCAATTACTGGTGCAACGCGCGACCGATCTTTCGATCAACGTAGACCCGCAAGTCAACGAACAGTTGGTGCGGATCATGAAAGAAAACAACATCCAATCGCTCGAAGACCTCGAACAAAAAATGCGCGAGGTCGGCGTCGACATCAACGAAGTCAAAGCCAATCTGCGCGCCAATTTTGCGCGCCAGGCGGTGTTGAACCGCGAGGTCTACGGCAAAATCTTTTACAGTCTGACCGAGAAAGAAAAGCGCGACTTTTACGAAAAGAACAAGCAGGCCTTTGCCACGCCCGGCGAAGTCAGCCTGAGCCACATCTTCATCGCCATCGGCAAAGACGCCGAAGCCGCGTTGAAACGCGCGCAGGATGCCCAGACGCAAGCCAGCACGGCGGCGGATTTCGGCGCGCTGGCGCAAAAGCTTTCAGAAGACTCAGCCACGGCGGCCAAGAAAGGCGCCATCGGCACGTTGAAGCTGAGCGAACTCGCCCCCGAAGTGCGCGAGGCCGTCGAGAAATTGAAAGAGGGCGAAGTCAGCGCCCCCATCAAGATCGGCAACGGCTACAGCGTCTTTCGCGTGGATGCCCGCAAAGAATCGGTCGCGCGCCCGTTTGAAGACCGCGAGGTGCAGGAAGCCGTCGCGCAAAACCTGACCGGCGAACGCAGCGAAAAACAGATTGACACCTATCTGGACAAACTGCGCAACGACGCCTTTATCGAGATTGACCCGCGCTACCAATTCGCCGAGAGCAAGGTGAAATCGGCCTTGATCAAACACACGCCCTACATTGACGACAGCGAAAAGAAGAAGCAGAAGAAAGACAAGAAGGACAAGGATAAGAAGGACGCCGCCGCCGCCACCAAGCCCAATAACACTGAAAAGTAGTCGGTAGCCGGTAGTCGGTAATCGGTTGAACGTTTCCAGCCGACTACCGACTACCGGCTACCGACTACCGACTACTATGCAAAAAATCTTCATCAGCGAATTCACGCCCAACCAAACCGTCAGCACCACCTTTCTGGTCAAGACCAAAGAACTGCGCAGCAAAAAGACCGGCGGCCAATTTGCCCTGATCACGCTGGGCGACCGCACGGGCGACATCACCGGGCAATGGTGGGACAACTTCGAGGACTCGATTGACACCTTTGAGCGCGATGATTTCGTCTTCGCGCGCGGGCTGGTCAACGTTTACCGCAATCAACTGCAACTCTCGTTGCATCGCGTGCGCAAGTGCAACGACAACGAAGTTGATCCGGCGCACTACTTCCCGACCACCAAATACAACGTGGACGAAATGTTCACGGAGTTGCTGGGCATCGTCGGCGAGTTTCAAAATCCGTACCTGAGACAACTGCTCGAAAACATCTTTGCCGACGACGCGACGGTGCGGAAGTTCAAACGCGCCCCGGCGGCCAAGACGATGCATCACCCTTACCTAGGCGGCTTGCTGGAACACACGCTGTCGCTGGTCAAGCTGGCGCGCAAGGTGGGCGGGCATTACGCGGGGATTGATCTGGATTTGTTGCAGACGGGCGCGGTGCTGCACGATTTCGGCAAGATTGATGAGTTGAGCTATGAGCGCGGCTTCAATTACACCAACGAAGGCCAGATGATCGGCCACCTGACGATGGAAACGATCATGGTGCACGACCACATCAAAGCCGTGCCCGGCTTCCCGGACGAATTACGCCGCCACCTGTTGCACCTGCTGCTCTCGCATCACGGCAAGCTGGAATATGGCTCGCCCAAATTGCCGCTCACGCCCGAAGCCTTGCTGCTGTCGTACCTCGACGATCTCGATTCCAAAGTCGAAGCCATGCAACGGCTGATCGCCGAACCGCACGGCCAGGGCGATTGGACGCGCATGACCAAGATGTTCGAACGCTCGATCTATCGCGTGCGGACGATAAAAGAGCCGCAAGCCGAAGCGCCCGCCATCATTCCCGAACAAGCGCAAGCCGCGTCCGCCTCCGCCACGCAAGCGCCGCGCAAATCGCCGGTGCGCGCCGAAAGCTTCAACACGCCGTTTGAGCAGTTGGCGGAGTTGTTCAAAGAGTAAATCATCGGACTGGCGCAGCCTGCAGCGCCGCATCATGCCTTTTCCCGTCCGCTTCCAATTCGGCCCGCTGACCATTCACGCACACTGGCTGTTTGAAAGCCTCGCCTACTTCAGCGGCTTTCGCCTTTACCTATGGCAACGCAAACGGCAAGGCGATGTCGTCAATTTCGAGCACCGCATGTGGGTCGTCGCCGCCGCCATCGCGGGCGCGGCGCTCGGCAGCAAAGTGCTCAACTGGCTCGCCGACCCGCAACTGTTTTTGCTGAACTGGCGCAACCCATATTTCCTGATGAGCGGCAAAACCGTCGTGGGCGGCCTGATCGGCGGCCTGTTTGCCGTCGAATGGGCCAAGCAACGGCTGGGCATCACGGCGCGCACGGGCGATCTGTTCGCGCTGCCGTTGTGCGCGGGGATTGCCATCGGGCGCATCGGCTGTTTTCTGTCGGGCTTGGAAGACGACACCTATGGCCTTGCGACCACGTTGCCGTGGGGCGTGGATTTCGGCGATGGCCTGCGGCGGCATCCCACGCAGCTTTATGAAATCGTCTGGCTGGCGTTGCTGGCACTGTGGATTTATCGCCTGTCGCGGCGGGCGCATCGCAACGGGGATTTATTCAAGACGTTTATGACGGGCTATTTCGTCTTCCGGCTGGGCGTGGATTTCATCAAGCCGGGCGGGACGATTGGTGGATTGACGGGGATTCAATGGGCGTGCGTGGCGATGTTGATTTACTATGCGCGGGACCTGCCGCAGTTGTTGAAGCGGTAACGCCGGTTGTTCGACAAGCTGCCAGCTTGTCGAAGCTTCGGCGGCTCGCCAATTTATTCAACGACAATGCCTCGACAAGCTGGCAGCTTGTCGAACAAAACGGATTTTCATGACCGACCGCATCCGCCCCTATCTTTACTACGACGTAGCCGTTTCGATCTGCTCGACCTGTTACCGCAAGGTCGAAGGCAAGATCGTGTTTGAAGACGGCAACGTCTTCCTGCTCAAACGCTGCCCGACGCACGGCGCGGAAAAAGTGCTCGTCGCCGATGACATTGACTACTACCGCCGCTGCCGCGAGGTCTTCATCAAGCCGCCCGAAATGCCGTTGCGCTACAACACGCCGGTCAAATGGGGCTGCCCGTATGATTGCGGGTTGTGCAGCGATCACGAACAGCATTCGTGCCTGACGCTCGTCGAGATTTGCGATTACTGCAACCTGACCTGCCCGATCTGTTATGCCGAGAGCGGCCCGGCGCGCCAGCAGTTCCGCTCGCTCGCGCAAATCGAAGCCATGCTCGACGCCGTTGTGCGCAACGAAGGCGCGCCGGATGTCGTGCAGATTTCGGGCGGCGAACCGACGCTGCATCCGGATTTTTTCAAGGTGCTCGCACTCGCCAAGGCGCGCCCGATTCGCCACCTGATGGTCAACACCAACGGCATCCGCATCGCGCAGGACGAAGCCTTTGCCGCCCAGTTGGCCGAGTTCATGCCCGACTTTGAAATCTACCTGCAATTCGATTCGTTCAAGGCCGCAGCCTTGCAGGAACTGCGCGGGGCCGATTTGCGCCGCATCCGCACGCAGGCGCTGGAACGGCTGAACCGGCTGGGCATCTCGACCACGCTGGTCGTGACGTTGAAAAAGGGCGTGAATGATGACGAGGTCGGCACGATCATTGATTTCGCGCTGCAACAGCCCTGCGTGCGCGGCGTGACGCTGCAACCGATTCAGGCCGCCGGGCGCCTTGAAGATTACGACCCGGCGCGCGACCGCCTGACGCTGACCGAAGTGCGGCGGCGCATCTTGGAACAGACAACAGTTTTTAGACCGGAAGACATCATCCCCGTGCCCTGCCATCCCGACGCGCTGGCGATGGCGTATGCACTCAAGCTGGGCGATCAAGTCGTGCCGCTCACCGGGCTGATTGATCCGCAAGTGCTGATCGAAGGGCGGCGCAACACGATCATTTACGAACAGGATGACGACGTGCGCGCGGCAATCTTCAAGCTCTTCGCCACGAATCATTCGCCGCAATCGAGCGCGGCGAGCTTGCGCGACTTGCTCTGTTGTCTGCCGATGGCGGCGGTGCCGGATGGATTGGGCTATCAGAATCTGTTCCGCGTGATCATTATGCAGTTCATTGACGCCTATGATTTCGACGTGCGCTCGGTCAAGAAAAGCTGCGTGCATATCGTGCATCCCGACGGGCGGCTGATTCCCTTCGATACGTACAATCTGTTTTACCGGGATGGATTGGAAGAGACGCGGCTGGCGGCGTTGCGCAAGCTGAATGAGGTTGATTGATGATGAACGCACCACCACCACCAAAATTCAGCCGCGACATCCTGCTCGGCCTCGGCCTGACGCTCTTGCTGCATCTGATTCAACTGCCGCTGGCGTTTTTATCCGGCGGCGTGTCGTTCGTCCTGATCGGTCTTTCGCAAGGGCTTTACATCGTTCCGGCGGTTGTCGTCGCCGGAATCAAGCAGCGTCCGGGCATGATGATCGGGTTGCTGATCGGCGCGGCGCTTACCTTCTTGCTGAATGCGGCGACCTGCATGGGCTTGCTTTACGCGTTCACTCCAAAACACTGAAATGCAAAACGAACCGGAGACAATTCAACCGCCACCCAAACCGCCCATCCCCGATTGGGTGCTCGGCCTTGGGCTGTTGCTGTTGCTGCACCTGATTCAAATTCCGCTCGCGGTCATCAGCGTGGGCGTCTCGCTCGTCGCCATCGGCCTGACGCAATTGGTCTATGTCATCCCGGCGATCATCAGCTACAAAAAGAAAAATCGCCCTGGCATGGTCAAGGGGCTGATTATCGGCGCGGCGATTACGTTGCTGCTCAACGGCACTTGCACGGCGCTGTTCTTTTTGAATCCGCCCAACTTCCATTGAGCTTGCCTGTCAGCGCCGCTTCGTGCCAAGCTAACGCCGCAATACTTACCCGCACAAATCAGGAGGCAAACATAAAATGATCGCAGGAATTCTGCTGGCCGCCGGCGAATCGAAGCGTATGGAAGGGGCCTTCAAACCCCTGTTGAAATGGGGCACGCGCACCGTCATCGGCGAATGCGTGCATCAACTGCACGATTCCAAACTCGATGAAATCTTCGTCGTGCTGGGCCACCGCGAACTCGACATACGGCAACGGCTGGCCGGCGCGGGCGTGCAATACGTCATCAATCCCAATTATCAGAAAGGCATGTTCAGTTCGGTCAAAACCGGCTGGGCACAAATCGCGCCCGCGACCGAAGCCGTGCTGATCGCACTGGTTGACCAACCGATGATCACGAGCGCCGTCATCAACCAGTTGATTGACGCCTACCGCAACGGCAAAAAACGCATCGTCATCCCGACGCACGACGGCAAACGCGGGCACCCCATCATCCTCAGCACCGATTTTGAGGAAGAGTTGATGCTGCTGCCCGACGATGTGCCCTACGGCTTGAAGGTGTTGCTCGACCGTTACCCAGATGAAGTGCTGGAAGTGCCGGTGGATGCGCCCGGCATTCTTGAAGACATTGACCGGCCCACAGATTACGAACGGCTGAGCCAGGCGGTCACGCCGCATTACGCTTTCCGCAAATGGAACCCATAGATCCCCTAGAGGAGGAACCGCGATGCCGCTGCCCGTCACTGAAGCGCAAGCATACGCGCGCTTGATTATTCAAACCCTGATCACACTGGCGTCGGCCTCGCTGGGCTTCGTCGCGGCGCTGGCCTGGAACGAGGCGATCAAGGCGACCATCCGGCGCTTTTTCCCGGCCGACGAGAGTCTGGTCGGGCTTTACACCTACGCGCTCGTGGCGACGCTCATTGCGATCGTCGTGATCCTGAGCTTGACGCGTATCGCGGCTCGCGTCGGCGGCGATGCGGCCATCAAACGCGAAGTGGATGGCTAAGCTTGCCGCAGATCAACGCAGACAAACGCAGATCAAATTGGATGGCAATCGGCGTTTGTCTGCGTTGATCTGCGGCTCAACTACCAGCAAAACCCTTGGCACAAGCAAACCGGCTGCTTGTCAGTCTCTCGCAGCGGTTGTTACCATCCTATTTCTTTCCGTTCAACTCGGTTTTATTGGAGTAATTCATGGCCTATGCAGACTTGCGCGAATTCATCCGCGCGCTCGAAAAACACAACGAACTCAAACGCATCAAAATCCCGGTCAGCAGCGATCAAGAGATCACCGAAATCACCGACCGCGTCTCGAAAGCAAAAGACGGCAATAAAGCATTGCTATTTGAAAACGTAGACGGCGGCAACATTCCCGTGCTCATCAACGCCTTTGGCAGCCAACTGCGGATGGCTATCGCACTCGATACCGACAGCGTGGACGATGTGGCCGCACGCTTGACCGAATGGCTCGATTTCAAATCACCGACCGGCTTGCTGGCCAAGGTGAAGATGCTGCCGAAGCTGGCCGAACTCGGCAAATACTTTCCCAAAGAGGTCAAAGCCGGCCCCTGCCAGGAAGTCGTCAAACGCGCGGGCGAATTCAACCTGCTCGACTTTCCTATTCTGAAATGTTGGGAAGCCGATGGCGGGCGCTTCATCACGTTCCCGATGGTCTTCACGCGCAACCCGCGCACGGGCGCGCGCAACGTCGGGATGTATCGCATGCAGGTTTACGACGAATGCACGACCGGCATGCACTGGCAGATACACAAGCACGGCGCGGCGCATCATCGTCAGTATGAAAGGGGCGAATTGGAAAAGCGCGGCGTCGAACGCATGGAAGTCGCCGTGGCGATTGGCGGCGACCCAATGACTACGTTTGCCGCGACGCTGCCATTGCCGGACGATCTGGACGAGATGATCTTCGCCAGCTTCATCCGCGAGAAACCCATCGAGTTGGTCAAATGCGTGTCGGTGGATTTGGAAGTTCCCGCGACCGCCGAGATCGTGTTGGAAGGTTACGTTGATCCCGCCGAACGCCGTATCGAAGGGCCTTTTGGCGATCACACCGGTTTTTATACTTTGGAAGAACCCTATCCCGTCTTTCACGTCACGACAGTCACGCACCGGCGCAATCCGATTTATCAAGCGACCATTGTCGGCAAGCCGCCAATGGAAGATTGCTGGATGGGCTGGGCCATCACGCGCATCACTTTTCCGGTGCTCAAACGCCAGTTCCCTGAGATTGTGGATATGTGCCTGCCGTTTGAAGGCGTCTTCCACAACCTGATGCTGGTCTCGATTCGCAAACAATACCCCGGCCACGCGCGCAAAATCATGAATGCCATCTGGGGCATGGGCCAGGCTATGTTCACCAAGTGCATCGTCGTTGTTGACGAAGACGTGGACGTGCAAAATTACAGCGAAGTCGTCTGGAAGGTGCTCAACAACATTGACCCCGAACGCGACATTCAATTCATGCTGGGGCCGATTGACGTGCTCGACCACGCCGCGCGCGAGATGGGCTTCGGCTCGAAGATGGGCATTGACGGCACGCGCAAGTTGAAGGCGGAAGGCTTCACGCGGCGCTGGCCGAAAGAGAATCAGACGAGTGCTGAGGTGAAGCAGCGCGTAGACGCGAAGTGGAAGAAGCTGGGACTATGAAGTTACTGGCCTTTCGAGAAACAAAGCGGTTTTCTGAACGTATTGTTGAACTGCTCAGCGATGAGGCGTATGCCAAGCTTCAACTCCAACTGGCGGAATTCCCCGCAGTGGGTGATCTCATCAAAGGCGGCGGCGGCATTCGCAAAGTGCGTGTGGCGTTGCCAGGGCGTGGCAAAAGTGGCGGCGCGCGAGTAATCTATTTTTGGGTAGTGGCGGAAGATGTGATTGTCATGCTCGACATTTACGCCAAGAACGAACAAGCAGATTTGTCTGATGAGCAAATCAAGGCATTGCATAAAGAAGTGAAGGGGCTTTCCAACCAATGAACGAGACAAATTTTTCAGCGTTGTTGCAAAGCGTGCGCGAAGCCAAGCAAATCTTGCGTGGTGAAAAGCGAGCCGCTCGTGAATTTGTGGTGGAAGTCCCGCTTACGACTGCACAAGCGCAGACCCGTTACGCGCTTTGCGTGCAGACGGACGATCCCGCCTTGTTGATACCGCGTAAGGTTTACACCGCCACCTATTCGCAAGCAGGCTTGGTGCGGGTGACCGATGAGGCCGGCGAAACAGCGCTCTACCCGCAGGAATTTTTTCTGCCTGTCGCTTTTCCCAGAGAAGTTGAAGAAGTGCTGGCACAAGTGGCGGCGTAATTGATCTGCGTTTGTCTGCGTCCATCTGCGGCAATGCTTTTGATCAGGGTGAGCATTTGACGAAAGTGCCGACTTGCAAATCCGCACCGTCCGTTGAAATCGTGATCGCGCCGCATTGGCTGATTTGCCAGAGTTGCACATTTGCCGCTTGCAAGCGCGCGACCACTTCGGGATGCGGATGTCCATATGGGCTGGGATTGCCCGCTGAGATGATCGCGTGTTGCGGTTGCACGCGCGCCAAAAACGCCGCCGTCGTCGAAGTCCGCGAGCCGTGATGCGCCACCTTCAACACATCGGCTTTTTGCAAATCACCGCTCGCCACCAGCCGCGCTTCGGTTTCTTTTTCAATATCACCGGTCAACAGAAAGACGCGTTGGCCCAGCGTCAGGCGCAACACGAGCGAGGCGTTGTTGTCCGACGGTTTGACCTCGCTCGCGTCGGCAAAGGGCGAGAGCACTTCCAGCCGCACACCATCCAGGTTCAGCACTTCGCCACGCTTCAACAAGCGCAGCGGCAAGCCGCGTGCGCGCACGGCTCGCGTGAACAGATCGGGTTTTTCATCGGCGCGCGGCAGGCTGCCCGTCAAGGCTTGTCCGATGGCCAGCGCGTGCACGATTTCATCAAAGGCTTCGGTATGGTCGCTGTCGCCGTGCGTGGCCGCGCTGTAATCCAACCGCTTCAAACCGAGTTGCCAGAGAAACGGCAGCACCGCCGCTTCGCCCACGCCGATGCGGTCTTCGATGAAGATGTCCTCGCTCGGCTCGAACTCGCCCGGTTCGATGGCGTAACCCAAACGCCCGCCGCTATCCAGCAACATCGTCTGCCCGTGCGGGAAGTTGATGAAGATCGCATCGCCCTGCCCTACATCCAAAAACGTCACGCTCAAGCGCCCGTGCGCGAATCGGTGCGCAAACGGGTGCGCGATCAACAACCAACTCAGCACAATGATTGCGCTCACGGCAAAGATGCCACCAATCCGCCCTAACATTCGCCGTCGTTCGGCCCCCGCTTCATCGCCCTTGCGCAACGGATGCCAGGCGTGCACCAGCAAGACCAGCAGCAGGATCAAGGCGAAAAACGCTCCGTAAACCCACGCTTCACCCGGCCCCCAATCGGGCATGCGCACACTCGCCAGCGGCCACGTCAGCGGCAATTGCCCGGCTTTCACCGTCACCGTGCCCAGCCCGTTCACCAACGGCGACAACCAAACGGCGGCACGCACGCTGACGGCATACACCAGCAATTGGCCCGCGCCCGCCAGCATCAACGCAAAGACCAGCACGCCTTCCATCACGTTCGTCACCGGCGAGACGATTGAGAAGCGATGAAAGTGGACGATCATCAACGGCAACAGCGCCACCTGCACACACGTCGTCGTGAAGACCGTCGCCGCAATCCAGGCCAGCGGCCATTGCAAACGGCTGCGATTCAACCAGCGCGCGGCTCGTGCTTTATTCAAGCGGTAGCGTACGCGCGCCTCGGCCATCTCTTGCCGAAACTCTCGCTCATTCCAAAACAACAGTTCGCCCAGCCATTTCACCCAATGCAACGTGCGAGGCGGATAGGGCGTCGTCGCATTCGGCTGCCAGACGCCCACTTGCCGCAAGCGTTCGTAAACGGGCGCGGCCAGCAGCACAATCGCGGCCACGGTCAAAAACGAAAGCTGAAACGCAGGGTTGAACAAATCGCGCGGTTGCCAGGCCAACAACACCAACGCCGCCGCCGCCAGCGTGTTTGCGCCCAAGGCCGCCCGATACAACAACTGCCCAATCAAGGCCACCGTGATCATCACCACCGCCCGCATAATCGAAGGCTGCGCGCCCACCATCAAGCCGTAGCCCCACAAGAACAGCGCCACCACGCCGAATTGCAACCAACGCTCGCGTCGCAACCATTTCGTCAGCCACAACAACGCCATTGCCATCAACGCCACGTGCAAGCCTGAGATCACCAGCAAGTGAAAGGTGCCGCCTGCGCGGAAGGTTTCGGCCGTCGTGCGATCCAGAAAGTAACGATTGCCCAACAAAGCCGCCGCCAGAATGCCGGTCGCGGGTTGTTTGCTGATGCCCAGGATAGCCGCCAGCCCCCGCGCGCGCAGCCGGTACAAACGCCACAAGACGCGATTGCGTTGGCCCACGCCCAACCGTTCGATCAGCAATGCATGCTTCACCCAGCCACTCGCATCGAAGCCGCGAAATTCCAGCAACTCGTCAAACTCAGGCGCGCCCGGATTGCGATAGCCGCCGCGCTTGCTCAAGAAACCGAGCACGCGCACGCGGCTGCCGTAATCCAATTGCAGGGCGTCGTAATCAAGCCGCGCCTGAAAATCCTGGAACGGCACGACCATTTGCACCGTGCCGCTGGCCGCTTGTTCTTTGCCCAGCGAAGCGACGCGCTCAACCGCGATGGTCAGGTAGATGCGATCGGGCGCGAGTTCGGGCATGGCGTCGAGTGTGCCCCAGACTTCGCACGCTTCGTCGTGGCGTAATTCGCCGCGCTCGAAAATGCGCCGCACACGCTCTGGCCCCACGCTGGCGGTTTGCGTGGCATACAACGCGGCGCCAGCGGCAAAACAGCCGCCCAGCAAACTGAGCGTTGTCAGCCATTGCATTGAAGGTTGCTGCCAGCGATTGAACAAACCAAGCGCACTGACTATCCAAACGCAAGCCAACGCGCTCAGCCAGACACGCGGGGCAAGCTGCCAGCGCGCCGCCGCCAACAGGCCGCCAATGAATATTGTGGCAATGAAAATGAGCGGTTGTTGCTGCAAGCTCAACCGCGGAAAGCTGAGACGCCGAGGCATAACGACGTTTGGTTAGGCTCTCCCACGAAGCCACCCGAAGAATCACGAAGACTTTCGACAGGATTCACAAGATTGAGGGTAGGATTTACAGGACGGCTTGTTGGTTAAAAGCCATCCTGGTCATCCTGCAAAAAATCCCGTGAATCCTGTCTACTTCTTCGTGTCTTCTTCGTGTGGCTTAGTGGGAAAGATTCGCTTGGTAAAAAGCGCGAGGCGCAACGGAAGCCCGCTGCGCCTCAGACGAATTCGCTGTTGCCAGCTAAATTAAGGAGCCGGCGTTCTGAGCAGCACGACCACCAGCGTGAAGATCACGAGGGTTTCGATAAACACCAGGCCCAGGATCAACGGGAGCGGCACGCCTTTGTACGCGCCCGGATTGCGCGCCAGGCCTTCGCAAGCCGCCGCCGCGACCCGGCCCTGGCCGAGGCCGCACAGGCCCGCCGCGATACCGAAGCCGACGACAGCGCCGATGTAGCCCAGCCCTTTGTTGTTGTCAGCGCCGCCGCCCGGTGTTTGCGCCAGCGCCGTCAGCGCCGAACCCAACACCGTCATGACGCCGATGCTCAGACGAATCAAGTTACGTTTCATGGTTTCTCCTTACAGAGTTGAATGGTGGCCAGCGGCGGACATGCGGCGAACGGTATGAACAATGAAAAGCTCGCCGGTGTCTGCCAGCCGCTTGGCTTGACGGATGGGCGCGAGGAACTTGTTCGTCTACGGTTTCAGAGATGAATGCGACGCCGGGTCTGCTTTGCAACTCCTGGGGGAGTGCAAGCGCCACGCAACGTTTGCGCTTCGGGTTTAGGTTGAAACCGCTTCCGATCAAGGCCGACCGGCTCATCCAACGAACGGCAAGCCACGTGGCCTGCCGGGATTGGAATTAAAAAGAACGTACAGCAGCTTGTGCCGGGACGGTAC
>JANOWX010001213.1:0-9123 GCA_031418175.1 Acidobacteriota bacterium
CCTGTCCCACGGGTTTGCGCTTCCTGAATGAGTGGGACAGGTTACGAACCTGTCCCACCAACACCGAAAAAAAATTATCGCGCCACGGTCACGCGCGCCGCCGCGTAAGCATCGAGCGGCGAAAGCAGTACAATCATCAGCCAGATCGAAAGCGAAGTCAGCGCCAGCAACAGGCTCTTGCTCCAACGGCTTTCGAGTTGTGCGGTGGTCGGCATATTCAAACTACCCGTAACCGATTTGACCAGCGGCCCCGAAATCGGGCGGCGCATCATTTCGATAGCAAGCGGGTCAGTCACGAGCGGCACAGTCGCATACACTGGCGCTTCGTCAAGATCAAGCGTCAGCGCCAGTGAAGCGGGCGTTTCATAAGTTTCCATCACGCTCGCACGCCGCGCGCCGCAACGACGGCAGAATTTGTCACCGGCCAGTGCCCCTGATCTGCAATGTTGGCAGTGCAAGTTTTTTTTCATTTCGCTGTTCATAACGAGTCCTCCTTCCGTATGTGATCTTGTCTTCCTCGCGTTTTCACAGGTAAGTCGAATCAGGCGGACGGTATTCGACAGCGTGCCGAAAAAAATCGAGATTTTTATGAACAACGACTTGACCCCACAAATTAACGCTGCGCTCGAAACGGTTTATCGCACTGATTGGAGCCGCCTCGTCGCCACGCTCATTCATCAAGTCGGCGATTTCGACGCCGCCGAAGAAGCCGTGCAGGAAGCCTTCACCGCCGCCGTGACGCAATGGCAACGCGACGGCTTGCCTGATTCGCCGCGCGCGTGGCTGATTCAGACGGCGCGTTACAAAGCGATTGATCGCATCCGCCGCCGCGCCAACTTGAATGAGAAGCTCGTATGGTTCGCTGCTTCCGGCTTGATTCCGTCGAGCGTCACGCCAAATTACGACACGCAGGAAATTCCCGATGAACGGCTGCGACTGATTTTCACCTGCTGCCATCCGGCGCTCGCGCAAGAGAATCAGGTCGCATTGACGCTGCGTTTGTTGGGGGGATTGGAAACCGAAGAGATCGCGCGCGCTTTTCTGGTGACGACCGAAACGATGGCGCAGCGCATCGTCCGCGCTAAACGCAAGATTCGTGACGCGGGCATTCCTTACGTCGTGCCGGATACGAGCGAATTGCCTGCGCGTTTGGAGGCCGTACTGACGGTGATCTATCTGATTTTCAATGAAGGTTACTCGGCGACGCGCGGTGAGGATTTGGTGCGGGCCGATCTTTGTTTAGAAGCTATTCGCCTGACGCGCTTGATTCGCGCGTTGTTGCCGCAACCTGCAAGCGAAGTCACAGGTTTGCTCGCCTTGATGTTGCTGCACGATGCGCGCCGCGCTGCGCGACTCGATGACGCAAGCGACATCGTGTTGCTCGAAGAGCAAGACCGCGCGCGCTGGAACCAAACCCAAATCGCCGAAGCCCTGCCGCTGGTCGAAGAAGCGCTGCGCAACAACCCCGGCACGTTCTCGATTCAAGCCGCGATTGCCGCTGTGCATTGCAGCGCCGCGCGCGCCGAAAACACCGACTGGCAAGAGATCGTCCAGCTTTATGATTTGCTCTTTCAGCTTCAGCCTTCGACTATCATCGCGCTCAATCGCGCCGTCGCCGTCGCCATGGCCGAAACGCCACAAGCCGGATTGTCATTGATAGACGGGCTTGCCCAAGAACTCGACGAATATCATTTGCTGCACGCGGCGCGCGCTGATTTGTTGAGACGTGCAGGCTCATTCAACGAAGCCGCGCAAAGTTATGAACGCGCGCTCGCGCTGGTGACGAACAACAGCGAGCGGCGCTTTCTGGAACGGCGGCTCAACGAAATTCGCGTCAACCCGTGAGTTTGTCAGTTCAATAAATCAGCGCCGGCTTTGGCGATCTGCGCGTCTTGCGGCGCTTGTACGCCCGACACGCCGATGCCGCCGATGACCTTGCCGTCAACCAGCAAGCGCAGGCCGCCTTCAAGTGGCATGCCGTTGGGCAAAGCCAACACGACGTTATTGCCTTTGCTCAGCAGGTCTTCGTGAAATTCGGTATCGCGGCGAAAGTTGGCGGCGTGTTGCGCTTTGGCGAGCGCGACTTCGACGCTGACGTTGGTGGTGTCGTCCATGCGCTGGAAATACATCAGCCGCCCGGCTTCATCCACAATCGCAAATCGCAATCGAAACGTTCCAGTTGTTTTTGCGCGCTTCGGTTTCGGCGGCGGCGGCAATGGCTTTGGCGGTCGCCAGATTCAGCACCTTGCGCGTCGTGAGTTTTTCTTTGAGCGGCGCTTGCGCGAAATCACCGGTCAGCAGCATCGCGGTACTCAAACAGACAGTAGCAAGTTTGGTTTTGTACATACGGTTCTCCCTTTGCATGGTTCATTTCATCACGGTTCCGTGCGCTTCAGTTTCAGATAATGCTGGCGCGACTTTTCATCGAGATGCTCGATCATGTAACGCAACATCGTGCGCGGCATCGTCGCGGCGTATTGATCCAGCAAGGCAAGCAGCCGTGGCAGATCCTGCTTGCCTGCCTCGCGCACCCAACCGCCTATGGCTTTGTGAATCAGGTCGTGATCGTCGTTCAGCAACCGTTCAGCGATAGCGAAGGTGTCGGCGAGGTCGCCCTGCCGAATGAAATAAGCCGTGCTGACGATGGCGGTGCGGCGTTCCCACACATTCTTTGAACGCGCCAGTTTATAGAGAATCTTGCGCGGCTTATCGAAAAGATAACCGCCCATGACAAAGGGCGCGGCGAGGTCTACTAAATCCCAGTTGTTGATGCGGTCGTGCCGCCGCAGATAAAGTTCATAAAGCGCCTGTCGTTGATCGGCAGGCGTTTTCTTGCTGCGTGCCTGTTTGTCCATGATGCTGCACGCGCCCGCGCGGGCTTCGTGAATCGCGCTTTCGAGCAGCTTTTCGATTTCAGCGTTCGGCATCGCGATGAACTCTTTCGCCAGCGCAAAGACCTGTCCCATGCGCACGCCCATGAATTCATCGCCCGTGCTGTATTCGGCTTTGAAGTAACGCTGAATCTTCTGCAACTCTTCCGGCGAACGGTGGGCTTTCAGCCGCTTGATAAATTCCGTGGCACTCATCGCGTGTCCTTACTGCTGCGCAAGCTGGATCAAGTTGCCGCAAGTATCTTCAAACATAGCGACCGTCACCGGCCCCATCTTCTTCGGCGCGCCGCGAAACACGACGCCCAGCTTTTTCAGCCGTTGATAAGTGGCTTCGATGTCGGCGACGGCGAACGAAGTCCACGGAATGCCCGCGTCAAACAAGGCTTTCTGAAAAGTTTTGGCCGGAGCGAAGCCCATCGGTTCCAACAGCAACTCCGTCCCGTCGGGTTGTTCGGGCGACACCACGGTCAGCCAGCGCCCGCCGCCCATCGGAATATCGGTTTTCTTCACGAAGCCCAAGACCTCGGTGTAAAACTTGAGCGCTTTTTCCTGGTCGTTGACCATCACGCTCGTGACGAAGATTTTTATGTTGCCTGCTGATGATTTCTTTTCCGCTGCGATTGGTTTAGTTGCGTCCTGTGCTGGCGTTACGCCTGCGACGCTGAACAGCGCGACGACCAGTGTCGCCAACGCAAACAAGCCACGTGGGAACAACATTGATTGATGTTTCATCTCGGTCTTCCTTTCTGTTATGGCGCGCGCCAACGCGCGGCCAGCGCAATCGGCAAGCCTACGCAAAGTATGTGAACGAGCAGGCCGGTGGCAAGCACCGGCCAGGTGAAGTTTTGTTTGAAGGCGATTGCCGACAGCGGCAAGACGACCAATTGCATAAACCAAAACACGCCGACGCCGTACAGCGCGCCGCTCAGGTAAGCGTGTTCGAGCAACCAACGCCACTTGAGCGCAGCGAGGTTGAAGACCGCTGCCGCGCCCAGCGCGATGATGAAATGCAGTGCCACACCCAATGCGGCGGTGCGGTAGCCGCCCTCGAAGGCCGCGCGCCCCGACACGCCGCTGGCAATGGATTGCGCGATGCGCAGCGGCGTGACGCCGCGCGCGGCATTGCTGACGCACGCGCCGATGAAATCCAGCACGCCCGCGCTCAAGCCGCCCAGTAAAATCGCTTTGAGAAGTTCCATCATCATTCAATCGGAATCCAGATTTCGGTTTGCAGCTTTTCTGCTGCCACTTCTTTCGGGCTGTTCAGGTAAATTTCAAACGGCGCGGTGTCGCGCAACACCAGCCCTGACGCGGGCAGCCAGTTGCGATAGAGGCGGTTCCAGCTTTGCCAGATTGTTTCATACGAGCCTTCATGAATTGAGACCGCCCACTTGCCGCCAGGAATCGTGAGGCGTTGCACTTCTTCGCTCATTGGTGGCATGGCTGGCAACGCGCCTGCGTAAAAGAAGCCGGCCTGATAGCGCGCCTGTGCATCGGGCACCATGCTGGCTTCGTCCGGGCACATTCCGAAACATTCGCGGATGGCGGGCCAGCCGTTGACCCGTTTGATCTCGCTCGTGAGTACGCGGAAGGCGGCGGCGGCGGCTTGTTTGAAATCCTGTTCGATCAACCCGCGCCGTTCGACGATCACGGCGGGCCGCGCGTGTGTCTGCCTGATTTCAACTTGCGCAATGGGTTTGGGCCGCGCGCGTGGGCGCACGGGCGGCAACAGCAGCGGGGGGAATTGTTGGCGGTATTGCGAAGGCGCGCAGTGGAAATGTTTGCGGAACGCGCGCGACAACGACGAGCCGGAATCGAAGCCGCATTCGAGCGCGATCTCGGTCAGCGTAAAGCGGTCTTCGTGCATCAACTCAATCGCGCGCAACAGGCGGCGGCGTTGCAAAAAGGCGAACATCGTCTCGCCCGTCAGCGCGCGAAAGATACGGTGAAAGTGAAAGGTTGAAATCCCAGCCAAGCCAGCCAGCGCGGGCGTCGCCCAATCGTCGCCTGGACGCTGGATGATCGTTTTGATGACTTGATTGATGCGGTGGCGATATTCCTGCTCGAACACGGCGGCAGCTTAGCACCGCCAGCGCCAGCCGCGCTTGGCAAATCTTGCGGGTTGTGCGACCCGTGGCTGACGACTGACTGCCACGCTTTACAGCAACGTGCGATACCAGGCGATGGTGCGCGTCAGCCCTTCTTCAACGGCCACGCGCGGTTCCCAGCCCAGCACCTCTTTGGCCCGCGAAATATCGGGCTTGCGCGTTTTCGGATCGTCTTCGGGTAGCGGCCGGTATTCAATGGCGCTGGCGCTGCCGGTCAGTTTCAGGATCAACTGCGCGAATTGCAGGATCGTCAATTCGACCGGATTGCCCAGGTTGACCGGCTTGTTGAAGGGCGTGCGCATCAAGCGGCAAATCCCCTCGACCAGGTCGGCCACGTATTGAAAGCTGCGCGTCTGTTGGCCTTCGCCAAACACCGTCAACGCTGCGCCGCGCAAGGCCTGATTGATGAAGGTCGGCACCACGCGCCCATCATTCACACGGTTGCGTTCGCCGTAGGTGTTGAAGATGCGGATGATGCGCGCGTCCACGCCGTGCTGCCGGTGATAGGCCATCGTGATCGCTTCGGCGTAGCGTTTGGCTTCGTCGTAAACCCCGCGCGGCCCAATCGGATTGACGTTGCCCCAGTACTCTTCGGGCTGCGGATGGACGAGCGGGTCGCCGTAAACTTCCGAAGTCGAAGCCAGCAGGAACTTCGCGCCTTTGGCCTTGGCGACGCCCAGCGCGTTATGCGTACCCAGCGCGCCGACCTTCAGCGTTTGAATCGGCAACTCCAGATAATCAATCGGGCTGGCCGGGCTGGCGAAATTCAACACCCAGTCGAGCGGGCCTGTCACGTGGATATGATTGCTGATGTCGTGGTGTATGAATTCAAAATTCGGATCGGCGCGATGATGCGCGATGTTCTTGATGTCGCCGGTTACCAGATTATCCATCGCGATGACTTGATGGCCTTCGCCAAGCAGGCGGTCGGTCAGGTGGCTGCCAATGAAACCGGCGCCACCGGTGATCAAAATTCGCATTAGGCTCCTTGAGAAAAAAAGTTATGCGGCAGCTTGGGAATACTGCGCCACTGGCATGGGGCGCAAAGTTGCCAATTCGGCTTGGTGTTCCAGAATGCGCTCCAACTCATCCAGCGTGCCGCCGGTGAAGTAGGTCTCGCGGCAATTGCCGCAAACCATGGTCGGCACCTTCACGATGACCAGCAATTGTTTGGCGCGTTCAAAAAGCTGCGGCTTGAGCACTTCGCGCGCCGCCACCTGCCGGCAAAACGAACAGGGGCGCAGTTCTGCTGTCTGTTCACGCGTCGGCTTTTTGTTTTTCTGTTTCAAGTTACTCATAGTCAGAATTGGAAACTCAGATAAACTGTGATGATTACCGTATCGTCAGGGCCAAGCTTAACAACCATGTCAAAGGCACGCCCGTCCAGCGCTTCACCCTCAATCACCTATTTCCACTCGCCCCACTTCTCGTCCCATTGACGCTCGGTGATTGTGCCGTGCAGCAGGCAATGCTTCAAGTCCGAAAGGCGCAGCGAATCATCAAGCATCGCTTGAAAAGCGTGCGGCGGGATGGTCAGTCTCCCTGCCCTGACCCTCTCACGCATTTTTATCAGGATGCGTTGAAACACTGGCTCCTCGACGACTTAACGGCCAATCCCGCGATAGGTAAAGCCCGCCTGCAACACCGCCGCCGGGTCGAGCACGTTGCGCCCATCCACGATAAATTTATTGCGCATCACTTCGCCCAAGCGTTCAAGTTCCAGGTAGCGGAACTCCTCCCATTCGGTCACGACCACCAGCGCGTCGCACTCTTCGGCCAGTTGCAGGATGTTCTCAGCGTATTCGACCTTCAAATCAGGATGCTGTTTGCGGCAGACATCCATCGCAATCGGGTCGTAAACTTTCACGCGCGCGCCGCGCTCCAACAACTCGCGCGCGATGTCCAACGCCGGCGCATCGCGCAGATCATCGGTTTCTGGTTTGAACGCCAGACCGAGCAGGCCAATCGTCTTGCCCTTGATGATCTTGAGTTCGGCTTGCAGCTTTTGCAGCGCGACGTGGCGCTGGCGTTGGTTGACCTGAATCGTCGCGTGCAGCATCGCCGGGTCATAGGCATACTCCTTGGCGATGTCCACCAGCGCCGACACGTCTTTGCCAAAACACGAACCGCCCCAGCCTATGCCCGCGTTCAGGAATTTCGGCCCAATGCGGCTGTCCAGCCCGAAGCCGCGCACGACTTCGGTAATGTCCGCGCCGACGCGCTCGCAGATGTTGGCGATTTCGTTGGCGAAGCTGATCTTGGTCGCCAGGAAGGCGTTGGCCGCGTACTTGATCATCTCCGCCGAAGCCAGATCGGTCGTCACCACCGGCACGGCGGTAAAGCCGCTGGGCCGCGCGGCGGTCGGCGGCGGCGCAAAAGTCTGCTCGATGATCGGTTCGTACAGCGCGCGCAACCGTTCCGCCGCGTAAGCATCGCTCGCGCCGATCACGATGCGGTCGGGGTAAAAAGTGTCGGAGATCGCCGAACCTTCGCGCAGGAATTCGGGGTTCGACGCAACCAGAAACAGGTCTTCCGGTTTCAGGCCCGGCAGCTTGCGGCTTGCCGAAGTCATCGTCGCCCCGCCATTGCTCGCGGCCATGCTCGCCAGCTTTTCCCGATAGGCCGGATTGTCCTGCAAGCCTTCTTTCAAGATCATCTCGACCCAGTTGCCCGAGCCGATGGGCACGGTGGATTTGTTGACCACGATACGGCGGCGTTCGCAATCCAGCGCGCGCCCG
Organism: Acidobacteriota bacterium; assembly: GCA_031418175.1. Classification (GTDB taxonomy): domain Bacteria; phylum Acidobacteriota; class Blastocatellia; order RBC074; family RBC074; genus JACPYM01. The sequence goes on from JANOWX010001213.1 coordinate 7,738, forward strand.
ATTTGCCGCGCGACTGTCTCGACGAACGATAGATCGGCCTTCCCCGTCGGCAGCGGCGGCGTGCCCACCGCGATGAAAATGACTTCGGCCCCTTTGACCGACGCGCTCAGTTCGGTCGAAAAGCGCAGATTGCCGCGCTGAATCCCGGCGGTAATCAACTGATCCAAACCCGGTTCATAGATCGGCGATTTGCCCGCGCGCAACATTTCAATTTTGCGCTCATCAATATCCACACACACGACCGAACGTCCCAAATAAGCCAGACACGTCCCCGTGACCAAGCCAACATAGCCGGTACCGACAACACATACTTCCACGAATTTTTCCTCCTTGATTCAAGCTAAAACTGGTGAGTCTATCTGCATTGGGGATGAGGCGAACGAAGCGGGACTATAGCAAAGGGCTGGTTTGGCTGTCACTGAAGAAAATTGGCGGCGCGCGGTCAAACCTTTGGACAAAACACTCCGCACATTCACTTGCGGCTGCTGCGTTGCCGGTCGGACTTGCGCCAGTACTGGAATTCGTCCGCGTGGACTTCATAATCAAGCTCGCTGAGGCGCACTTGCATGCGTTCCTGCGCATCGGCGACGCCCTTGTTATAAATGCTCGGCCCGATCTCTTCGAGGATGAAGGTGAGCAGCGCGCCTGCGGCCAGGTTGCCGAGTGGCTCGTCCATGTTCACCTCAAAGTATTTTTGCAGCGAATCAAGCGCGTTCTGTTTGGCTTCTTTGGTCAGTTCGATTGCCATCGGTGTTTGCATTGCGCCAAGGCCTAAGCTGGCGCTACTCCTCGTCGTAATACTTGCCCGGCTCTTTTGTATTGCCATCCGCCAGGGCGCATAAGCGACGAAAATTCGGCAACATCGCCAGGCAGGCGTCGGCTTGAATGAAATGTTAGGCCGCAGCCAGGGCGCTGATCATGACGTAATACCCGTCAGGGTCACGGAGTGCGAACTCTCTGGTTCCAGTGTTGGGGCTCACGTGAGGCTCCTCTTCAAGCCGGGTGACGAGCGCGCGCGCTCTAGGAAGCGCCTCGTCGAAGTCATCCACACGGAAGAACAAGAGTAGTCCATTGCCAGGATGGGAATGGTCGGGACTGGTCAATGGCGGATGACCGTGTGCTTCCCATTGGTGAAGGCAAAGCAGGACTGTCCCATCCGTGTCGAGGATTTGCCCGAAGTCATCATGAGCGGGAGACGTTTCCGGTTGACCGAACAACGACTGATACCACTTGAAGCTGCGCGCTACATCAGCAACGCCGATGATCGTCCATATGCGTTTCATAGGCTTCTCCTACGGCCTAACATAAATTCGACTGCTGTTCTGGTGTCTAGTATTAGACACCTCATTCCATTTACACAGAAGTGAATTAGCGACAGCCCCACTC
>JANOWX010001214.1:0-8130 GCA_031418175.1 Acidobacteriota bacterium
AAGGGACTACCAAAGCGGCGGCCTGTGCCGCGCGCACTCCAAAGACGCTCCGCGTCGAATAAACCAGGCAATCGCCGTCACCTTATGGAAACCACCGCTCAAGCGCCGCCCGCCCAACTCACCTTTCGTGAAGTCCTGCAACTCGCGCCCGTGCGCCGCCTCTGGCTGGCGCAGATCGTCAGCGTCTTTGGCGACTTTCTGGCGCTCTTTGCCGTGCTCAGTGTCGTCTCGTTCAAGCTCAACGGCACGCCCGCGCAAGTGACGCTGATCAGCGTGTTCTTCATGATCCCCTTCGCCTTTGTCGGCCCGCTCGCCGGCGTTTTCGTAGACCGCTGGAACGTGAAGCGCACGATGATCGCCAGCGATTTGATCCGCGCGGGCCTGGCCTTGGGCTTGGTCTTCGCCAATAGCTTGAATCAGCTTTACGCGATTCTGTTTGTGCTCAGCCTGGTCTCGACCTTCTTCGTGCCCGCGCAAACGATCACGCTGCGCACGATCGTGCCGCAGCATGGTTTGCTGGCCGCGAATGCGCTGATGCAACAGGCCTTTCAAATGGTGCGCATCGTCAGCCCCGCGCTGGCCGGCCTGATGGTCGAACGGCTGGGCGCACAATCGTGTTATTACGTGGACGGCGCAAGCTTCCTCATTTCGGCCACGCTGATCGCCACGCTGGTGGTTGCGCGCGAACCGAAACAGCCCGACCCGCACAGCCATCCCGTCAAATCGCTGGTGGATGATCTAGCCGCCGGGATCAAATTTATCTTCACGCACGAGACGCTGGCTTTTGTGATCGTGGCAATGTCGGCGGCGATGTTCGCCATCAGTTGCTTTGGGCCGCTGATTGCGATTTATGTGCGCGACGACTTGCATGCGAATTCGACTGCCTTCGGCCTCATCAACGCCATGATCGGCATCGGCATGATCTGCGGGACGCTGGTTATGGGCCGTCTGCCCGCGCGGCTCAGCAAGAGCCAGTTGACCCTGCTGGGCCTGCTGACGATGGGTCTGTTCGTGCTCTTGCTGGCGGCCTGGCGCAGCCTGACGGGCGCGGGCCTGGGCATGTTCGGCATCGGCATCGGCGTGGTTTTCGTCTTTGTCTCGGCGCAGACGATGATCCAAGGTCAGACGCCGCTGGAGATGATGGGGCGCGTCAGTGGCAGCCTGATGGCCGCGCTCTCGTGGGCGCAACTGATCGGGCTGGCGATCTCCGGTTCGCTGGCGCACACGGTCGGCGTGCGGGTGCTGTTTTTTGGAAGCGCCGTGATGCTGGCGGCCTTTGCGTGCATCGGTTATTTTCGGCTGTCTACCAATGCGGTGACGACAGGGCCAAGCCCAACTACTTCGTGAACCAAAGAGAACAGATGATGAATCAAGAGTTGCAATCCACACTGGCCGAAGGGCTGGCAGCCGTCTCGCTCGACGGCATTCGTGCCGCGCGCGCGGTTGTTTACCAGACGCTGCAACCGACGCCGCTGCTGGCCCACCCGCTGCTTGACGAAGTCGTGGGCGCGCGCGTCTTCGTCAAACACGAAAACCATCTGCCGACCGGCGCGTTCAAGGTGCGCGGCGGGTTGAACCTGCTGAGCCAGTTCGCCGCCGCGCCCACGCATCGCGGCGTCATCTCGGCCACCACCGGCAATCACGGCCAATCCATCGCGCTGGCGGCGACGCGTTACGGCATGCCCGCGACCATCGTCGTGCCGCGCGGCAACAATCCCGAAAAGAACGCGGCGCTGCAAGCCTACGGCGCACGGCTGATCGAACACGGGCGCGATTTCGACGAGGCGCGCGAAGAAACCGAACGGCTGGCGGCGGCGGAAAACCTGCGCTACGTGCATTCGGCCAACGAACCGCTGCTCATTAACGGCGTCGGCACTTACGCGTTGGAGATCATCGAGCGATTGCAAGATCGCGGTGAGCAGGCGGACGCGATCTTTGTCCCGATTGGGATGGGCAGCGGCATTTGCGGCGTCATCACGGCCTTTCGCGCACTGTCGCCCGCCACCAAAATTTTCGGCGTGCAGGCCGAGGGCGCGCCCAGCAATTACCTTTCGTGGCGGGCCGGCCACATCGTGACGACGCCGGAGGCCAACACCTTTGCCGAAGGCGTGGCGACACGTTCACCGGCGGCGCTGACCTTCGAGATTATCAAACACGGCGTGGATGAAATCGTGCTGGTCAGCGATGAGGAAATGCGCGCGGCGATCCGCCTGCTCTGGCGCACCACGCACAACCTGGTCGAAGGCGCGGGCGCGGCGGCGACAGCGGCTACGTTGAAATTGCGCGAACGGTTGGCTGGCCAGCGCGTGGTCAATGTCATCTCCGGCGGGAATCTGGCGACGGAGACCTTGCGCAATGTTTTCGCTTGAAGCATTTTCAGCCACAGCAAAGGAGCGTTTTATGGCAACACCACAACAAAAGCTGATGCTGCTGCTATCGGAAGAAGATTACCTGGCCTTCGAGCGGCAGGCCGATGAGCGGCACGAATACATTGATGGGCAAATCCGGGCGATGGCGGGCGAGAGCCTGGCGCACGCGCGCATTTCCACCAACCTGGTGCATGAACTTGGCAATGAACTGAAAGGCAAAACTTGCGAACCGCTTTTCAAGGATATGAAAGTCCGCAGCGGCGCGGCGCAGGCCGCCAAAAACAAATGGCCGCCCAAGGGCTTTTTTTCTTATCCCGATGCACTGGTCGTTTGCGACCCGCTTTGCCACGATGAACATCAGGATGTGGTGATCAACCCCAAGGTCATCATCGAAGTGCTTTCCGAATCTACCGAGGCCTTTGATCGCGGGGAAAAGTTCAAACGCTACCGCAAACACAACGACACCTTGACCGACTACATTCTGATCGCGCAGGACAAAGTTTGCGTGGAGCATTTCACCCGGCAAGCGGATGGCACGTGGGTGCTCAGACAGCTTGATGACCCGGCGGCGAGCCTGCTCATCGCCTCGATAGATTGCCGTTTGTCGCTGGCTGAACTGTACGACCGCGTGGCGTTCCCCGAACCCGAAACAGACCCCACTGACGAAAGCGAACAAAACTGATGCTGACCTTTGACGATATTCTCCAAGCGCAACAACGCCTGCGCGGCGTCGCCCACCGCACACCCGTGCTGACCTCGCGGCAGTTCAACGAAGCCGCTGGCTGCGAAGTCTTTTTCAAAGCCGAAAACCTGCAACGCGTCGGCGCGTTCAAATTTCGTGGCGCTTACAACAAGCTCGCCTCAATGAATGCGGACGAACGCCAGCGCGGCGTGCTGGCCTTCTCGTCGGGCAATCACGCACAGGCGGTGGCGCTGGCGGCGCAGATCTTCGGCATCCCCGCCGTCATCGTGATGCCGGCGGACGCGCCGGAAATCAAAGTGCGCGCCACGCGCGGCTATGGCGCCGAAGTGATTTTTTACGACCGCTACGGCCAGAGCCGCGAAGAGATCGGCGACCGCATCTGCGCCGAACGCGGGTTGACGCTGGTGCCGCCGTTTGATGATTACCTGATTATGGCCGGGCAAGGCACCGCCGCGCTGGAGTTGCTGGAAGACGTGCCGGAGTTGGACGCGCTGCTCGTGCCGGTCAGCGGTTGCGGCTTGCTCGCCGGTTGCGCGACGGCGGCGAAACACCTGCGCCCCACCATCCGCGTCATCGGCGTCGAACCGGAGACGGGCAACGACACCTGGCTATCCATGCAAAAAGGGCAAAAGGGGCAAAAAGGCGAACGCGTCGAAATCGCCGTCCCCAGAACCATTGCCGACGGCTTGCAAGTCACCACGCCAGGCAAGCTGACCTTTCCGATTGTGCAGGCGCTGGTCGAGCGCATCTTGCTGGTCAGTGATGCCGAGATGATCGCGGCGTTGCGCTTTATGCTCGAACGGATGAAGGTGCTGGTCGAGCCTTCGGGCGCGGTGGGCGCGGCGGCATTGTTCCATCACAAATTCGATTTCAGCGGCCAGCGCGTGGGCGTGATTTTGTCGGGCGGGAATGTAGATTTGGCAAAGCTGGGACAGTGGCTGATTTGATTGCGGATTGCGGATTGCGGATTGTGGATTACGGATTTTGACAGGCCTCTGACCAATGCGTAATATCCGCCTTCATCAAATCAGGAGCAATTGGCAATGAACGGAACACAATCAGCACTGAATGGCAGACACAAAACTACATTGGCTGTCACCAGCAACCCCGGACGTATGAGTGGTGCAGCCGTCATTGGCGTGAGCCGTGTGCCGGTCAGCGCCTTGCTCGACAATTTTGCGGAAGGGCACGATCTGGACCGGTTTCTGCAAAGCTTTCATTCGGTCACGCGGGAAGAGTGTGTGGCGGCGCTCGATTACCTGAAAGAATTGCTGGATGAAGGAGCGCTGGCGAAACCGGTGAGCTACTGATGCGTGTGCTCTTTGACGAATGTACACCGCGCGATCTGGCTGCGTATTTGTTGCCCCACACGGTGGAGTTTGTGGAAGAGTTGGGTTGGAAAGGCAAACAGAACGGGCAATTGCTGCAGTTGGCTTCCGCCGCTGGTCGGTTCGATGTGCTCGTCACAACCGATGTCAATCTATACAGCCAACAGGTAGTGGCGCGCTATGACTTGGGTGTCCTCGTCTTGCGCGGCTACCGCAACAGCTTCGAGGCGCTTTTGCCTTTGACTGACCGGGCGCTCAAGAAGCTGCAAGCACTGACGCCCGGCACGCTCGAATTTCTTTATATCGAAGAACGCTTGCGCGAAAGCGACCGCCGCCGGAAGCGCGGCCCGTTTGCCACGAATCGGCAGTAAGACAATCTCTAAAAACCCCAACTATGGCTTGGTTCAAACGCAAAGAAGACAAGATCAACGAACCGGCGCCACCCGCAGAACGCACTGTCAAAACCGAAGGCATCTTCGTGAAGTGCCTGAATGAAGATTGCGGCGCCACCATCTATCGCAAAGACCTGAAGACCAATCTGAGTGTCTGCCCGACCTGCAGCTATCACTTCCGCCTGACCGCCCGCGAACGTTTGCAGATGCTTTTCGACGACGGCAAATACGAAGAGCACGACGCCAATGTCTCGCCCGTTGACCCGCTGAAATTCGTAGACTCCGCGCCCTACCCCGAACGTTTGGCCAAGAGTCAGAAAGCAACCGGGTTGCGCGATGCGATCATCGTCGGCGAGGGCAAGCTGGACAAACGCCGGATTGTCATCGCGGCGATGGAGTTCAATTTCATGGGCGGCAGTATGGGTTCGGTCGTCGGCGAAAAGATCACGCGGGCCATCGAATACTGTTTGGCAGAGCGGCTGCCGCTGCTCATCGTGTCCTGCTCTGGCGGCGCGCGTATGCAGGAAGGCGCGCTGTCGTTGATGCAAATGGCGAAGATCGCCGCCGCGCTAGCGCAATTGGATGACGCGCGGCTGCCGTATATCTCGCTGCTGACCAATCCGACGACGGGCGGCGTGACGGCGAGCTTTGCGATGCTGGGCGATTTGAATATCGCCGAACCTGACGCGTTGATCGGCTTTGCCGGCGCGCGCGTGATCGAACAAACCATTCGCCAGAAATTGCCGAAAGGTTTTCAACGCTCCGAATTCCTGCTGGCGCACGGCATGCTCGACGCCGTGGTGGATCGCCGCCAATTGCGCGAGTTCCTGATTCACACGCTGGAATTCACCGGGCCCGACAACCAGCCGGGGATTTCGAGATGAGCAAGCTGCCGCAACAAACCCTCAAGGACGAAAGAGTACCGGACGAGGAGCAATTCTTCGCCATTCTTGATCGCCTGGAGGCAGTGGCAGCTATCCGCAAAAGTATCGAACAATTTGAACGAGGCGAGTTCCGACCTGCATGGCAAGCGTTGGAAGAGCTTAGGCAAAAACATTTGATTTGTTGCCCGCCGCTGGCTTAACCGAGAAAGTCCTATGTCGATTCGCATTTCATTCTTGTTTTCCCTTTGCTTGCTCGCGGCGGCTTGTGCCAATGACGGGGTGGCCTCCAAACCCACAGCCGCGCCGAACGCCACTGCCACGCCCGAAACAGAGCAGGCCAAGAAGACAACGGAGTTTAGCGGCGAGCGCGCCTTCAACCACGTCAAAACTCAGGTCGAATTCGGCCCGCGCCCCGCCGGTTCGGCCGCGCTGGAAAAAACGCGCGAGTACTTGATCAAAGAACTGAAAAGCTATGGCTTGAAAGTCGCGCTGGATGAGTTCACGCCCACCACGCCGCAGGGCAAGGTGAAGATGAAAAACATCATCGCCGAACTGCCCGGCGAATCGCCCAATTTCATTGCCATCGCCAGCCATTACGACACCAAGCCGTACAAGGAATTCACCTTTGTCGGCGCAAACGACGGCGGTTCGAGCACGGGCGCGTTGTTGGAAATCGCGCGCGTGATGGCGGCGGATAAGACCAAACGCAAATTCACCTATCAATTCGTTTTCTTTGATGGCGAAGAGGCGTTTTGCGCCGAATGGAGCGAGTGTTTGAACGGCAAGGATCACACCTACGGCAGCAGCCACATGGTCGAACGGCTGCGCGCGGCCAAGCAGCTTGAGCAAATCAAAGCCTTGGTGTTGCTCGATATGATCGGCGATAAGGATTTGACCATTCCGCGCGAGCAAAATTCAACGGGCTGGCTGGTCGAAGCGATTTGGGGCACGGCGGCGGAACTCGGCCATCGCAAGCAATTCCCCAGCCGCCCCTTCTCGGTCGGCGATGACGACTACATGCGTTTTCTCGAAGCGGGCGTGCCCGCCGTAGACATCATTGACTTCGAATACGGCGGGCCCGCCAACCCATATTGGCACACTAAAGAAGACACGCTCGATAAGGTCAGTGCGCAAAGCCTGAAAGTCGTCGGCGATGTTGTGTTATTAAGCTTGCCCAAAATCGAAGCACAGATTCGCTAGTCGCGCGCTAATCACTTAGGTGCGGCTGGGCCTTCACGCAACAATCCCCAGCAACCTGGAAAGGTTGCTGCACACGCCGTAAGCATCAGGCTTGAATTTGTAACGTTTCCCGCCACGCTCCACTTATCAGCGTTACCCCCCTTTAAGTAAAACCCAAACGAACAGCAGATTGAGGCAATTCAGGATGCCTGTGGGCGTAAGCTGATAGGCTATAAGGCTTGCATCTTTTGCGCGTCTATTGGATTATCTGCACGGCAAACAACGGCGCGGGAAGCAGAAGCAGTCCGTTGGATGTCACCAAAGCTGTTTCCCCAGCAATTCAAAGCAGTCTTATGCGCTGGAAGTAGGTTCAGCTTGATCTTCCCCCTCATTTCGGTCTTTCACGACAATTCGTAGGAACATACCTGTGCGCCGGTGATGATCGCGCGGTCATACGCCGGGGTTCGGGTGTTGCCCGGTGTCTGGAACTTTAGCTCCAAAGCGCAGGCCGGGAGCGTCATTGTTATCGTCAGGCTTTGGCTTGTTAATAACAACGGCGGGATTTTGGACTAACAACTAAAGAAGGAAGAGTAGCTATGGCTAAGTGGGAATATAAGACGGTTGATTGGGGCGAGATTCGCAAGATCGGCTCGAAAATCACTGGCGAAGATTTTATTGACGCCAACGTGGATGCCGGGTTGAACTCGCTCGGACAAGATGAATGGGAACTGGTCGCCGTTTATGTAGACGGTTACGCGGTGCATCGCAGCAACAAAGGCGAGGAGTTGCTTTCCAGCAGCCGCTACGTCAAATATACCTTCAAACGGTCGCCTCGCGGCAGCTAACCCGGACTGAACTCACGGTGATGAACTGCCAAGCGAACTGAATTGCGGCAGTTCATCGCCGTTGCGCTTTATTGGGGTTATTTCTTTTTGTGATTGACCATCTCTTTGATGTCGGCAAACAGTATCTTGGTGATCTTGCCGTCGGCGCCGAGGACTTTGACGGCTGGTTTGCTGAACGGCTGGGTGCTGCGCAGGTTATCAATTTTGCCGCGTATGCTGCGCCCGTCATTGGTCAGAATTTCGACATCGTCGCTGTCGAACATTCCTTGTAACTTCTCCATCATCGTAAAAAAGTCTGCCACGGTTTTCACTCTCCTACTTATTGGTTTGGCTTGTGGTCTGTGGTTGGTTCACTCCTTTCGTCAGCACCGGCGCCAGCCGTTACATTTCAAAACAAGCTATTTAATTGTAGCCATACGAACTGTGCCGT
>JANOWX010001215.1:0-15692 GCA_031418175.1 Acidobacteriota bacterium
TGCCTTTAAAAACCAGGCCGCTGTTGTCGTGGTTTATATTTTCGTTTTTGCTCCAAAATTTTAGCTTTTCGGCGCTGCGTTTCCATAAAATGATGCGTTGACTTTGGTCGCGCACCACGTTGGCGTCTTGGGCGTGGTCTAAGAGCGCGGCTTGTTCTTGCAAGCGTTCTTCGGCGGCGCGGCGGCTGGTGCTGTCGCGCAGGATGACCGTATAAAATTTTTCGCCCCCGGTTTGGATTTGCGAGATCGAAGCTTCGACCGGGAACTCTGCGCCGTTGCGGCGCAAGCCGAAGACTTCACCGAGCGCGTGCATCGAACGGCGCGTGACGCTGGTTTGGCCGAAGCCCTGTATATGCTGGCGATGGGCCGTGCGGTAACGTTCGGGCAGAAAGCGGTCAAGCGGCTGACCCATGGCTTCACTGGCCGGGCAGTCAAACATCCGCTCGGCGGCGGCGTTGAAGATAGTGACGCGCTGGGCCGAATCCACGGTGATGATGGCGTCCATGGCCGAGGCGATAATGCCAGCCAGTTGTTCCTGCTGTTCACGCAAGCGCGTTTCGGCTTTGTGGCGCTGCGCAATCTCGCTTTGCAATTCGCCGCTGGCTTTGGTCAGTTCGGCATTGGCAGCCGGGTTGTTGCTGGTTGGATGTTCCATAACTGCGAAATCAGATTGAAGCGGTGACGCACGCCGGGCGTATCGTTGGTAATTGCTTGGATGGCCTGATTCTAAAGCGTGACGGCCAGGATTGGAAAAGCTTTGGGCCGGTGACGTGAATTACTTCAGGTTTGCCGCGCTGGTTGTGCCGCCGTCACATCGGCAAATGTGCTCAGCTCCGGCAAAAAGCCGTCGAGTTGTTCCCAATAACCATCCGTGATTTCGCGGCTGTATTTTTCAGGCACGCCCGCGCGCGTGGCGGTGACCTGTATCCCCAGATGCATCAATTCGCGCCCATACGGCAGATGGTAAAGGATGTTGGCGACGGCCAGATGGCGCGCGTGGTTGAAGCCGGGCAAGCGCCCGGCAAAAAAGAGCGTCAGGACGGGTTCATAGCGTTGTTCGATTTCTGGTGGACTCATTGTGCCTTGCCTCTCCAAAAGGAAACGCCGCCCGGCCAGTGGCATGCCGGGCGGCGGATGTGCCGCGCAAATGAAAATCCGTTCGGACGCATCAGCCAATCTGAAGCTGCCCGAACGGACGAACGCAGTTTAGGTGTTCAACTTTCAGCGTGCAAGCGTTGAGTAAGGAGTTTTGCGGCTGGCACAAAACGTTGACACCCCCTAAAACCGTGTAGTAGCTTTGCCTCGCATCAAGCAACTCCAATTGGCCAAACATCTGGCAAAGACCACCGGCGCAACCGGCAAAGCTGTTGATTAACCGTGAGCCACACGAACACGGCTCACCCAGACCGGAGCAAGAAACACCCTGCGAAGCGTCAAAATTTCCATTCCCGAACGCGGCCTCGAAGCCCTTTTCGGCCCCTACGATCAGAACATCAAGTATCTGGAATCCTTGCTGAGCGTGCGTGTCGGCGGGCGCGGCAACGAACTCACCATCGAAGGCGATGAGTCCGATGTGCCCGTCGTCGAGCGCATCCTAAAAGATTACGGACAGCTTTTTGCCGAAGGGAAGACCCCGCCCACCGATGTCGAATTGCGCGACGCCTTCCGGCAGATCGCCGATGACCGCACGGCTTCGTTGCGCGACGTCTTCAACAAACAGAAACGCATCAACCCCGCCGGGCGCAAACAGGTCGCCGCGCGCAGCACCAATCAGCGCCTGTATATGGAGGCTATCGAACAGCACGACATCGTGTTTGGCGTAGGTGTCGCGGGCACGGGCAAAACGTACCTTGCCGTGGCGATGGCCGTGCAATACCTGATGCAGAAGCGCGTCAACCGCATCGTGCTGGCGCGTCCGGCAGTCGAGGCTGGCGAGAAGCTCGGCTTTCTGCCCGGTGATTTGCAGGACAAGGTTGATCCGTATTTGCGTCCGCTTTACGACGCGCTCTTTGATCTGATTGATTACGAACGCGCGACCAAGCTGCTGGAAAAGCGCGTGATCGAAGTCGCGCCGCTGGCATTCATGCGGGGCCGCACGCTCTCGGATGCGTTCATCATTCTGGACGAAGCGCAGAACACGACTTCCGAACAGATGAAGATGTTTCTGACGCGCATCGGCTTCGGTTCCAAAGCGGTCATCACCGGCGACGTGACGCAGATTGATTTGCCCTCGGGCCGCAAGTCCGGCCTGGTCGAAGCGCAACGCGTGGTCAGCAATATCGAAGGCATCGCATTCGTCAATTTTACCGACCAGGATGTCGTGCGCCACCACTTGGTGCAGATGATTGTCAGAGCCTACGATGAGCACACGCGCAAGATCAGCATCTAGCATGGGCGCCCGTAAGCGGCTCGCCGTCTCGTTAACCGCCGGGCCGCTCATCGAGGTCGTCAATCGCCAGCGCACCAAAGCCGTGGACGCCAAACGCGCGGCACAACTGGCGCGGGCCGTGTTAAACAAAATTGGCGAAGGCGAGGCGGCGCTGACGATCAGCTTTATTCGTGACCGCCGGATGCGCCAGTTGAATCGCGCGTATCGCGGATTAGATGAACCGACCGATGTGCTTTCTTTTGCTTATCACGAGAGCGAGGACGATTATGAATTCGCCGCCGCCGCCAATCATCTGGGCGATTTGGTGATTTCAGTAGAAACGGCTGAACGCTATGCCGGCGAATTGGGTTTGAGCTTTGCGCGTGAGCTTGACCATCTGGTGATTCACGGCACGTTGCATCTGGCGGGTTACGATCACGAGACCGACCACGGCGAGATGAACCGCCTGGAAAAACGTTTACGCAAGCAATTGCTTGCTTGAATCAGAGCGTGCAACATCGGTGCGGTACCGCGAGCGATAGCGACCGGGTGACTCCGGGCCGTGCACACTCCGAGTCACCCGGTCGCTACCGCTCAATGAGATTAAGGCAGGGAAATTGCTAGAACTTTTTCCTGGCCGCAAAAAGGCACAAAAGCCGCAAAATTGCCTGAACGATTTGAATTCTTTTGCGGTCTTTTAGCTTTTTTGTGGCAAGCAAATACCTTGCCTTAATCTCATTGCGCTACCGCTCCCGGTACCGCATCGGCAGATTGACCACTGATTATGGAAATTGAAATAGCCTTGACCGGCGTCTTGATTTTGGCGCTGGTCTTATTCGCCACCGCCAAAAGCGCCCTCGATGAATTGAGCGACGTCGCGCTGCGCCTGCTGGCCAGCGAGAGCAGCGGCACCCGCTACGCCGCGTTCTGGCACGAAATCATCGAGCATCATCATCAACTCAACTTCACGCTCACCTCGGGCATTCATTTCTCGATTGCCGCGATCGCCATCCTGCTCACCTCCATCGCGCATCAGCTCTGGCCCAATTACTTTTTAGTAGTCGCCTTCGCCGCGATGTTGGTGACGCTGGTCATTTTTCGTCAGGTCGTGCCGTTCCTCATCACCCAGAACAATCCTGAACGCACGTTGCTACAGATGCGTTGGCCGCTGCGCGTGAGTTGGCGGATGCTGGGCTTTTTTACCTGGCCCATCTATCGCAGCCTGCGCGCGCTCAAACGCGAGCACAAAGAAGAGCAGACCGCCGCCGAAGAAAGCGAAGACGCCGAGAGCGAATTGCAAGCCCTGATTGATGTCGGCGAAGAAGAGGGCATCATCGAAGAGGACGAAGGCGCGATGATTCAATCCATCATACGCTTCGGCGACCGCACCGTCGTCGAAGTCATGACCCCGCGCCCCAGCATCGTCGCCATCGAAGCGCGCGCCACCTTGCAGGAAGTGCGCGACCTGATCGTGCAATCGAAATACTCGCGCCTGCCCGTTTACCGTGACCAACTCGACGACATTTTCGGCGTGATCTATGTGCGCGACCTGTTGAGTTACTGGGCCAGCGGCGGCTCTGACAATCTGAAGCTCAAACGCGCCGGCGAGATCGCGCGCAAAAACCTTTACGAAGTGCCCGAAACCAAACCGATTGACGAACTCCTGCGTGAGATGCAAAAAGCCAAAGCGCAAATGGCCGTCGTCATTGACGAATTCGGCGGCGTCTCCGGCCTGGTCACGCTCGAAGATTTGCTCGAAGAAATCGTCGGCGAGATCGAGGACGAGGACGAACCCGAACCCCAAGCCGCCGAAGTCGAGATCGTCAGCGAACCGGATGGCAGTTACACCGTGCGCGGCCAGGTCGAAGTCGGCAAAGTCGAACGCGTGTTTGACGCCGAACTCGCGGCGGATGATTTCACCACGGTCGCGGGGCTGGTCATCAATCAACTCGGCCACCTGCCCGTCGTCGGTGAATTGCTCGAATTTCGCGGCCTCAAGTTTGAAGTGCTGGAAGCCGATGAACGGCGTGTCTCACGCCTGCGCATCCGCCGGCAAACCAACGGACGGGGCGCCGAAGCGCATTTGGCAGACAACGGCGCTGCCGCACAAAAGCTTGATAAATAAATAGCCCGCTGGAATTCTGCTGTCAGGCCAATGCGGTTGAATGCGTGCTTGCCCCCTTGTAGTAGCGAATTTATTCGCGCCGCCAAGCGCATTTGTGTAGTTCCAGAAGCGCGTTGGCGTTGTTATGATGCGCCACGTCGCGCATAGCATTGCTCACTAACGGACTTGAAAACAAAGGAGCCAACCCTATGACCTTGCGTAAATGTTTCGTCTTGCTTTGCTTGGCGGCGCTGACCGGCAGCGTCTTCGCCCAATCATCAAAAGATAAACCTGCCGGAGCCGCCAAAGGCGCCGAACAAATGGCCGCGCCCACCGGCAAGCCCGTGCTCTGGCGCGATCCCGGCGCAATCGAAAAGCTCGACCTGGTCGGCGGCGCGGCGGGCCGCGCGGGCGCGCCCAAAGCGCCCTTCACCTTCGTCGAAGAGAGCCTGTCGGGCACCAACCCCAAAGTCAAAATCAGCGACGCCAACAAGGTGCAATGGACGATGAAGTTCGGCTCTGAGGTCAATGCCGAAGTCTTTGCCTCGCGCCTCGTTTGGGCTGTCGGCTATTTCGTCGAACCCGCGTTTTATGTGGCGAGCGGCAAGGTCGAAGGCGTCAACGGCGCTTCGTTCAAGCGCGTCAAGAAAGACATGCTCGACCCCGCGACCGGCCAATTCAACGCCGCGCGTTTCGAGCGCCAGAAAGACAAGGGCGTGAAGAAGTTTGAGGACGCCGAGAGCTGGGCCTACGAAGACAATCCCTTCGTGAAAACGCCCGAAGGCATGCGCCAGCTCAACGGCTTGAAGGTGATGATGATGCTGGTCTCGAATTGGGACAACAAAGATGTGCGTGATGCCGGGCGCGGTTCCAACACGGCGCTCTTTCAATACCCGAATGAGCTGCGTTATCTCGTCACCGATTGGGGCGGTTCGATGGGCAAATGGGGCGGTGTGCTGAGCCGCGAGAAATGGGATTGCCGTGGCTTCGCCAGCCAGACCAAGGATTTCGTCAAGGATGTGCGCAACGGCGAAGTGCGCTTCGGCTATTCGGGCCAGCACACCGGCACTTTCGTCAAAGGCATCACGCCCGCCAATGTGAAATGGCTGCTCGGCTATCTGGGCCGCGTCACTGATGCGCAGATCAGCGCGGCGTTGAATGCCAGCGGCGCGGCGTCCGAAGAGGTTTCATGCTTTACCACCGCGTTGCGCGACCGCATCGGACAGTTACGGCAAATAGCGCAGTAACTTTTGTTAACCGCAAAAAGGGCGCAGAGGACGCAAAAAAGACCGAGTCAATTTTTTGCGTTCTTTGCGCCCTTTTTGCGGCTAGCTTCATTTGCGCGGCGCGGCGACATTGCCGCTCGCCAACACGGGCGGCGGCGCGTCCAGCAATTTCAAATCCTTCGCCCGCACCAGCAAATTTGCGGCAATCGGCGCGGCGGTTTTTGCGCCGTAGCCGCCGCCCTCGACCACGACCGCAAACGCGATCAGCGGGTTTTCGAGCGGCGCAAAGCCGATAAAACACGAATCAATGCGGAACTCTTTTTTGACGCGCGTGCGGCCCTGGGCATCGCGGATCAGCACCGGCTTTTCGGTCGCCGGGTCAATGACCGTGACTTCGCGTTGCGCCGTGCCCGTCTTGCCGCCAGCGGTCAGGTTGATCTTCTTGATCGTCTGGCCGAAGACGCCCGCCGCCGTGCCGCGTTTGACGACCTCGCCCATCAATTCGCGCACGCGCGCCGCCGTGGGCGCGGTCATCGCCTGGCTCAGCAGCACGGGCGTGCGTTCCATCTCGAGTTTCGGACGCATCACCAGGCCTTGTTTGTGCGCCACGCCCGCCGCCAGCAGCGCCATCTGAAAGGGCGTCATTTGCACGTAACCCTGCCCGATGGCTTCGAGCGCCAAGTCGTACTTGCTGATCTTATTGCCGTTCACAAAGGTTGAATTGAGCGGCGCAAACACGTCCGACAAAATTTTGTTCTCGCTGTTCCACAGCCCGCGCTCTGTGCCGGTGCCGATGGAAGCGCCCGGCGTGGCGTGCACTTTCAAGCCAAAGCGCGCCGCTGCTTCGCCCATGCGCTGCCGCTCCACCTCTACGCCCAATTGCGCGAAGTATTGATTCGACGAATGCACGAAAGCCTCGGTCAGATTCAAGCGGCCCAGCGCCTCGCCCTCGTCATCGCGGATCGGGCGGCCCGAATTGGGCGGCGTCCAGCCACCGGCTACGCTGGTGAAAAACAAATCGTCCTTGCGCGCCTCGATGGCCGCCGCGGCCGTCAGCGCTTTGAAGGTCGAACCGGGCAGGTAGTATTCGTTCAACGCGCGATTGAGCAGCGGGCGGTTTTTGACATCGCTGAAAATTTTGGCCCAGGTCGGATCGTTGTTCACATCGTCGGGATCGAAGCTGGGCGAACTCGCCAGCGCCAGCACTTCGCCGGTTTGCGGATTGAGCATCACCACCGCGCCGCGCTTACCTTGCAGTTGTTCGTAAGCGGCCTTCTGCAAATCGTAATCAAGCGTCAGCACCAGATCGGGGCCGACGGCGATCTTTTGTTCTTCGCTCCAAAACGCGCTGACCTTGTGCCACCAGCTTTTTTCTTCTGCGCGCGGCGGTTGCGCCGCGACGGCGCGCTCCATCGCCGCATCGCCCCGCAAGAGGCCGCCGTAACCGATCAGATGCGCCGCCGCCTGGCCCAGCGGGTAATCGCGCACGACCTTGCCGTTGATGAAGCGGTACTTCGCCAGCGTGCGTTTGTAATCGCGGTGCCGGTCGAAGATCCAGCCGCGCAGATTGGCCTCTTCGTCGCGCCGGTTGCGCTGGTCGCGTTTGTTTTTCAGCGCGGCAAAGGCGGCGTTCTCGCCCAACGGCCCGGTCGAAAACAAGCCCCAGTACACGTGAAAGCCAAACGCCGCCAGCACCAGCAGTGCGAAGGCCCAACGCACGTAACGCAAACGCGCGCTCGTCAAACGCGGCCCGAAATCATCCGGCACAGCGGTGGCATCTGGTTCAGCGGTTTTCGCGCGGTAACGCCAGGCGGATAGGAGCAGCGACCAGATCAGGAAGCCCAGACCGCCGAGGAAAATCAGGGTTGCGACAAAAGGAAAACTCATAAAATTGAAATGGCGGAGCCTTTGGAGTGCGGCGGCTCGACGCCGCTTTGGTATGGCCTTGGTGACGGACGAACCCGGAAGCCAAAGAGGCCGTGGCCGTCCATGCTCGCCGTTGTCCGACATGCCTGGGACATACCAAAGCGGCGTCGAGCCGCCGCACTCCACAGGCTTCGCCAGCTTGAATCACTGTAGCGACAGCTTCAACTCAACATCGCCGAAGCGCAACTTATCGCCGTCGCGCACAATCGCCTTATCGCCCTCGCCCAGCCGCACCTCATTGACGAATGTCCCGTTGCTGCTGCCCAGATCGGTCAGCCAAAGTGTGCCGTTGGCCGTCAACGTGAACGCCGCGTGAAAGCTCGACACGGTCGAGTCGTTGAGACAGAGCGCATTGTCGTGGCTGCGCCCGAGGCCCGCGCGTGCGCCTTCGCCATCCAGTTGCGCGCGCAATTCGCCGAACAGTTGCCGGTCAACCGCGCGCAAGGTCAGCGCGCAGCTTTTCGCTTTTGCGCCAGCCTGTGCGGCGGGCAACGCTTTGGCCGCGTCCGGCGCGCTCTTCGCTGCCGCCGCTTCATCCGGGAAAGCCGCCGTGATCGTCAGTTTGCGTGTGAAGACATCAAAGGCCAGCTTGACCTGCAATTTGTCCAGCGTGGTGTAGCGGTGGTTGACGACGTATTCATACAGGCTGGCCTGCAATTCACGCTGCAAATACTCACGCCGCGTGTCAGTCATCTGGCCGTAGGTTTCGTAATCGTAGCGCAACTCGATCAGGTTGGGCGCAATGACGCGCGCGCCCTCACGGCGCAACTTGGCTTCGATGGCCTGTTCGATCTGCGGCAACAGCGCGGACAAATCGGTGCGTGCCTGCGGGTTGAGCGGGCGGCGCAGCGCGAAATCCAGCGCCCCGCCGACGCGTTCAAAGAAGCGGCGCAAGTAGTATTCGATGCGATTGGGAAATTCGTTTTTTTCGGGCACGGTCATGTTCACGCGGGATCATACGGCAACGCGCGCGGTACTGTTAGTCCGTGCGGCGTTGGCGTGCGGCTTCAAACAGGATTGCCGCCGCCGCCGCCGCGACATTGAGCGATTCGACCGGCGCTTGCAACGGAATGCAGAGTTGTTCAGCGCCAGCGTCCAGCAGCGCCGGGCTTATCCCGCGCGCTTCGTTGCCGAACAACACCAGCGCCGGTTGCCGCCAATCGAATTCATCATAACGCCTTGCACCCTTCGCAACGGTTGTCAGCACTTTCAACCCTGCCGCGCGTGCCTGCGCCAGCAACGCGGCAGCCGTCAGGCCGCTCAGGATGGGCAAGCGAAAGGCCGAGCCCATCGCGCTGCGCAAGGTTTTCGGCGCAAAGGCGTCTGCCGAGCCTTTCAACGCAATCACGCCGCTCGCGCCAGCAGCTTCGGCGGTGCGCACGATCGTGCCGAAATTGCCGGGGTCTTGCACGGCGTCCAGCGCCACGATGAGCGGCTTGTCCGTGCTCAGCATTTGGGCCAAGCCTGTGGCCGGACGCGCAGCCAGCACGACGACGCCTTGCGGATTAACAGTGTCGCTGAGCGTCGCCAGCACTGCCGCCGTGGTTGGGTAAAGGGGGCAAGCGCGCCGTTGCAATTCGTTCAAGATCGCCTGCGTCCGCGCGCTAGGTTCCGGTTCGTGAAAGCACGCAGTGAGCGGCAATTGCGCCTGCAAACATTCTTCGACCAGCCGCTCGCCTTCGACAAAGATCAATTCGGGCTCGCGCCCGTCGCGCACGCGCCGCGCTTGTTTGAGCCGTTCGTTGGCCGGACTGGTAATCAGCATCGCAAACCTTGCTGGATTGCGCGCCACTGGCTTGCAGCCACAATCGTCCGGCCCAGGTGTTTAGAGTTCAAGCTTTAGCTTGTCTTTGGCGCGCTGCGCGCGCGGGCAAGCTAAAGCTTGAACTCTAAACACCTGGACCGCCGTGATCGCGTCACTGCCAGTTACGCGCGGGTCAATAACTCGCCTTCATCTCAATCGGCTTCTTTTCCTTAGCAAACGCGGCCAGCGAACAATTCCAGAGCGCCGTTTTGCCACCCAACACCAGATCGGCATTTGAATTGGTGATCGGCGTGGGCGTGTGCAACGTGAAGCGGAACTTGATCGCGCCCAGCATCATTTGGGCCAAACCCTCCATTCCTTCCATCTTCATTTCGCCACCAGCAGCCGCTGGTTTCGCCGCTGCTTTGCCTGCGGGACGGCGGCCTGCGCGTGGGCGCGTGGGTGCGGGTTTGGGTGGCGGCTTGACGCTGACTTCAACGTTGCCGCTGGTCTCGACTTTGGTGTCGGACATGTCGGCGTAAAACGTTTGCGTGAAGCTGGTCGCCGCGCCTTGTTTCGCCAGCTTCACCTTCCATTCCGAAGGCTTTGCCGTACCGCCGCCGCCGGGCATGCCTGAGGTGCTCTCTTTCATCACGTTGGCCATGACGGTTTGGACTTCGTTGATGTCTTTGAATTGGAAGAGCGCGTAAAAGCCCAAGGTGCCGTTCTGCTTCAATTCCTTGGCTTCTTTCAGCTTGATGGTCGGCGGCAACTTGGAAGCAATTTCAGTTTTGAATTTTTGCAGCGCCTCAGCCGGATCGCCCGCGCTCATGCCGCCTTTCGCATCGTCAGGCATGTCGGGCAGCGTGATGAGCAACAGCAAATCGCCGCTGCCATCGGGCTGCAAAAAGATTTCCTGCTCGATGCTGATACAACCCGACGCGAGCACGCCGAGCGCCAACAGCACTCCCAACAACCATGCTTTGTTCACCTTGTACTTCCTTTCAAAAAAACATCACGCGCCGAATTGGCGCAGGTGATGATCCAGATGTTTATAAACCAGCGCGCCCCAGTCCTGCGCCGACAATTGGCCAAAGGCCGGATGCGCGGGCCAAGCCTGCCGCGCGTTGCTCGCGGCCATGCGTTCGAGCAGCGTTTGCACCGCCGCGCGTTCCTGCTCAATGCCGTCCGCCGCGCGCGCGATCAATTCCGGCGCGGTCGGCGCGCCTTTGGGGAAGGGCAGCCAGTAAATGATGAGTTGTTTGAACGGCCAGAACTTCAACGGCCCGCCTTTGGGCTGACACTGTAAATCGCCCAGGGTCATGCGCATGCCGTCGGCCACGTGCGCCAGCATCTGCGCGCAATTCATCTTACCCCATTGCGGCGTCGAAGCTGCGTCGAGGCGCGCCAGCCGCGTTAGCAATTCCTGTTTGTCAGTTGTTTGCCAGAGCGTTTTCATTGCGTCTCCTTTCGGCCCCAGTTTTTTGTCGTCAGGCGCATTACCAGGTTTTCCACGCGCCGCTCCCACGTCGGGCGCGTTTTGGCGGACTGCAACCACAGCAAGACATAGCGCCGGTGGCCGGGCGCGAGGGCGTTGAACTTGTCGAGCAAATCATTTTCGCGTAGTGCCTCGGCCAGTTCGTCGGGCAGCGGCACTTCGCGCGATTCTTCATCCGGTTGCAAACTTACTTCGACGGTGTGGCCGACGCCGACGCGCGCCTGTTTGCGCAACTTGCCGTTGAGAATCATGCGGTGCCCGCCCTGGCCGTTCGGCAGCAAGTTGCCGCGCCATTCGATGCCATTGACCGTGCCCAGCACCGGCACCGCGCCCTTTTTGCCAAACGCGGCGCTGCTGCCGGCAGGCACATCCACGCAACAGAAGCTGGGGTTGCTGCTGAATTTGTAGATTTCGGCAGTAAAGCTCTGATTCATGGCACAGCCTTCTTTCATGCCTTTGCGCCGCCATTGGCCAGCCAGCCGCCATCCACATAAATCGTCTGGCCCGTGATGTAATCGCCGGCATCCGACGCCAGCAACAGCGCCGCGCCCGCCAGATCGCTGGCGACGCCGGGGCGTCCGAGCGGAATCATGCCGACGTTGCTGTCATAGGCGGCGGGATCGGAAAACAGTTTGTCGGTCATCGCCGTCCAAAACCGGCCCGGCCCGATGGCGTTGACGTTGATGCGATAGGGGGCGAGTTCCAGCGCTAGCGCGCGCGTCATCTGCAACAGGCCGCTCTTGCTGATCGCATAGAGCGCGACGTTGGGCAGCGCGACCTGCGTGGTGATTGAAGTGATGTTGATGATTTTGCCTCGGCCTTGCTTGCGCATTACTGCGGCGGCCTCTTGTGCGGCAAAGAAGGCGCCTTTGAGATTGATGCCCATCAGCCGTTCCCAATCGCTTTCGGTGAAGCTGTCATACGGCTGGCGGATGTTCATCCCGGCGGCGTTGACCAAAATGTCCAGCCGTTCGAAATGCGCGTGCGTTTGTTGCACCATCGTGCGCACGGCTTCAACGTTGGCGATGTCGGTCGGCACGCTCAGCGTCTGGCGTCCGGTGGTTGCGATCAAGTTGCAGGCCGTGGCGATTTCGCTTTCGGTGCGGGCGGCGACGGCGATGTCTGCGCCCGCGTGCGCCAGCGCCAGCGCGATGCCCAGGCCCAAGCCGCGGCTGCCGCCCGTGACCAACGCGCTGCGGCCATCCAGGCGCAAGCTGGGCATTTGGAATTCATTGTCGTTGGGGCGGCGGCGTTCGTTGCTCATACACGGCAGTTGGAAATTGCGGCTTTGCCGCCCGATGTGCGGAAGGTCTGCGACCTTCCGGGAACGTCTTTGCTTTTACTTGGGGCTATGCCCCCCGCGCCGCCAATTCAGGGGCATAGCCCCAAATAAGAGCGAGCCGCCTGCCGGAAGGTCACAGACCTTCCGCACATCGGGCGGCAGAGCCGCAAGAAAACTTGGCAGGAAGTCGCACGGGAATGTAACCCAGGCTTACTTCTTCAATGCTTCCAAAATCGAATAGCCCATCATCAACGCCATCAACCCAGCCGATAGCCAGAGGGCGAATGTCGTCAAGGATGACGGCGCAAGGGCGCGTGGCAGGCGGCGATGGCGCAGGTAAATCGCGCCCGCGCCGATAATCGGCAACATCGCCGCCTGCGCGATGCCGCCGACTTTGACCATCCAAACCGGCGAGGTGAAAAACAGAAACAAACAGACCGGCAGCGCCGTCAGGATGCAGATGAACAAATTGCGATAACGCACGCGCGCCGCGTAATCGTCGCTGGCGAACGCGCCCATCAGCCGCGCCATATCGGCATACATCCGCGATTGCGCCGCAATCGAAGCGAAGATCGTCCCGTAAAGCGTCACCACCGCGCCCAGATAAAACAGCCACAGCGCCCAGCCGCCCAGCGTCTCGGTGTAAATCTTCGACAGCACCGGAATCATGTCGTTGGAGGAAGGCACCAAGCCCATCCCGTGCAAGACGCCCGCGCCCAGCAGGTAAAACGCCAGCGTCGCCACCGTGTAAATCACCATCGAAGCCATAATGTCCAGATGCATCACGCGTATCCAGCCGCGCGCACGGCCAGTCCATGCCGCCGAATCGTCATTGCCAGTTGGCCGCACGCCGGTAAAGCGCGCATAGCCTTTTTCGACGCACCAGTACGGATACATAAACAGTTCGCTCGCGCCCACGCCGGTGATGCCGAAGACGGCCACGGCGGTCGAAAAGCCGCCGCGCGGCATGCTCGGGCGCAGGCCTTGCACACAGGCCGACCATGAAAAGTATTGCGGCATGCGCATCAAGAGCACTGCCGACATCAGCGTCAGCATCGTGAACAAGCCGACCTTCAACATTGCAAACTTTTCGATGCGGTCATAGCCGCCGCCCAACAACAGCGCCAGCGTGATGGCGGCAAAAACCAGCACCCAGATTTTGACCGAGACCGTTGGGATCAGCAGGTTCATGACTTGCGACACGCCGCCGAACATCGCGCCCACCTGCATCATCGTGAAGAGCACCATCAACGCCCACAGCCACACCACCCAATTCACTTTGAGGCGCGGCCCCGGCATGTGATTGAAACTGGCCAGGCCCGTCTCGCCGCTGGCGATGATGTAGCGGCCAATCTCGGCTTGCACGACGGGTTTGATCAAACAACTCAGCACGATGATCCAGAGCGCGGCATAACCGACCTGCGCGCCCAACGTCGTCGTCGCGATCAATTCGCCTGAACCGACAATCGAAGAGGTCAGCACGATGCCCGGCCCGATGCGGCGAAAGGCGGCCCACAGCGATTGCGGCGGTTCGGCCACGTCAGCGGGACGCAATTGATAAGGATCGCTCGGTTCGTTGTCGACGCTCGCGGCGGACAGCGCGGTCTCTGGCACGGCAGCACTCATAAATGGTCGGGCCTTTGTCTGGGGGTTAAAAAGTTGGTGTCGGGAAAACGCGCGTATCCTGCCTGAGTTGCCAAAGCATGTCCAGAATACGGGGGGCCGCGCGGTTCAAGCGCAAAAGACCAGGGGGGCGAATTTAGCGGGCACGTGGAAATCGGGCGTTTCGGTCAACGTGGGCGCAAAGGCCAGGAATTGGCGCGCGCCTCGCAGGCGGCTGATGCGATAGAGATTGCCGTGCCAGCGCTCACCGGCTTGCGGTGTGCTGCCAAAGGCGGCGAAGGGCAGCGCCATCACGACGCGAAAGATGTGTTGCGTGGTATCAATCTCGGCGGCGGTTTGCATGCCGCTTTGCCATTCCCAATCGAAATCCACGCGCGGGCAATGAATCAACAAATCGCACCATTGGCCGGTCGGCGCGACCTCGAACTCCTTGTAACTATCCAGTCGCGGTTCCAGCGGCGAACGTATGAAGGCCTCGCACACATCGCGTTCCCACAGGGCATAACGTTCCTGCCGCACGTCGAATTGCGCATCCACATCCAACTCGGTGTAGCCGCATTCGAAGCCTAGCCAAAGCTGTTCCGGCGTCCACAGCAAACGCGCGGTGGTATGCAATTCGCTGGGAGCGGCGTCACCGCGCCAGTTGTAAGCAAGCTGTTGAGGTTGAATCCGACGCCAAGCCGGAAAGGTGAAATCGGCTGCGAGTGGCGGCGGCGTGGTTTGAAAGCTGGCGTAAATTTCCATGGCGCGTTGCCCCCATCCGGCTAACCAATGATGGCCAACATGCTCAGCACGTGCATTCCCAACTCACGGTCGCCATTGACGCTGATCTGGGCGCTGGCGTTCTGCCGGTCAATGCCTTTGGTGAAGATGCGCCAGGCGATTTCCTGCGGGATGCTGACGTGCGTGAGCCGCTCCCGGGCCGGTTCGGCGGAGAGCTTCCAGCCTTCCGGCTCGAGGAATAAATACCAGGTGCCGCCGCAATCGCCCGTCACATCGAATTGCGCCAACGCGCCGGGCGCGCGCTCGATCTGACGGTAATGAAAGGGCAGCGCGCGCATAAACGCCGCCAGCACGGGGCGGTAAAGCGCGCGCGTCATAATGCCGGGCTTATTGACCGCCAGTCTGATTTGTTGCTGATGGTGCCAGCGCTCGGTGAATTCGCGCGCGCTGTCGAACCAGTTTTCCGATTCGGCCTCGCCCGCCCAACTGACCGCGAAAGCCGCCTTGGCGAATGGATCCAAAGCTTGAAAATGTTCGCTGCATTCACGCGCGGCGACTTCGAGCAAAGAGATCAACACGCGCGGGCTGAGTTGCCGGTACTGCGCCACGCCAGCGGCATTCAACCGGTTGATGAAGGCGACCAAGTCTGCATTCGAGGTTATGGCTGGCGCTTCGGGCGCATAACCATCGCGGGCCAGCGACAGCCGCCGCAGTTGTGTGTCCAACAGGTGCGCGGCCACATCCTTGACCCGCCAGGCCGGGGCAAGCGTTGGCTGCTCCCATTCGTCCGCGCTGAGCGAGCGCAATAACTCGATCAACAACTGCTCGAGCTGCGGGTAGAGATGCGCGGTGATAATTGGCTTCAATGGTTCGAACATGTTGGGACGCGAATATAGGTGGAAGAGCGCGGGCAGTTTTTCATCGGCCTCTTGCGGGTGCGATGAATTGCCGCTCGCCAAAGACAACAAGCCGTCAGCAGTTCGACCGCTGACGGCTTGTTGTGGATGGGCACTACAGGATTTGAACCTGTGACTTCTGCCGTGTGAAGACAGCACTCTACCACTGAGTTAAGTGCCCCCTGTTTTCAATTGCTTCGTTGAAAGCGCGGCGATACTAGCAAAGGTTTTGCGCGAGCGTCAACCTGGGTACGCAGCGCTTCCAGCGTGCGGCTCGGCTAGTGTAACAACGATCTTCATTG
>JANOWX010001216.1:0-6505 GCA_031418175.1 Acidobacteriota bacterium
GCTGGCCGAAGTGGGTTCGTGGCTGGTGTTGGCCGTGTTGGTTTGGCTGGCGGCGCGCGTGGTGGCGCTCGAACAGCAACGCTGGCTGACGGTGGGGACGATGGGCGCGTCGCTGGCCCTGTTGCTGGGGAAACATTTTGCGGCCTCTGACGCAGGAGGTGGAATGAATTGGCGCAGTTGGTTGCTGCTTGGCGCGTTGCCGGTGTTGGGCTGCGTGGCGAGTGTGGGCGCGGCGGTGCGCACGGCGCGGCGTTCCGAAGCGTGCGATGAACGCGCGGTCTATGGCTTGTTCACCGTCTTGGGCGTGAATGTGTTTGCCGCGCTGTTGCCGCTCAGTTTGTTGCAAGTGCGCGCAAACGATTGGACGCGGGCGGTGCGCGAGAATGCGCCGTTGGCGGCGTTATTGGGCGTACCGGCCATGGCGGTTGGCTGGTTGCTGTGGCGGCGTTTGCGCGCAACTACGCTGGCGCGCGAACGCACCATCGCGGCGAGTCTGGGGCTGAGCGGCGCAGCGTTGCTGGTGGGCAGCGCCTTGTTGGCGTTCCCCTTCGTAGATTCGCTCGTCGTCATCGCATTGATGAACGCGCTGCTATTTGGCTGGGCCGCCTGGCGCTATGAATTGCGCGCGGCGCGTTGGGTGGCGTTGGCGCAAACGGTTTGGGCCTACGCGCTGTTGGGGCAATTGGCGTTGGGCCGGCTGGGGTTTGGGACGCTGACGTTTGGGATGGATGATTCCCGGCGATTGTTGGCGTCAGTGTTGTCATATGCGAGCAGCGTCTTGTTGATGGCTGCCTTCGCCGCGTTGTTTTGCCTGTCCGAATGGTGGCGCAAGCAAGCGGCAAATAACGAAAAGCACACTGCGCGCGCGCACGATTACGCCTGGGCGGCGGGCTTGGTGGGCTTGCTCAGTTTGACGCTGGCGACTTTGCACGGCTGGGGCAGCGCCGGTGATCCGAAGCGGCTGGTATGGGTTCATGCGTTCTATGCGCTGGCGGCTTTTGTGTGGGCATGGCGGCGCGCGGCTTTGCCGGGCGTTTGGTTGGGCTGGTTGCTGCTGTTCGGCGTCAGCGCGCAAAGCTGCGTTTTCAAATACGGCTGGCCGCTGGGTTGGCGGCACGCGTGGATCGTAAGCTGGCTGGCGCTGGCTGTGACCGCGAGCCTGACGAGTTTGGCCAGCGTTTGGCGCGGCGAAAAAGCGCGTCGTTTGTTGTGCCGGCCCGCGCTGCAAGTGGCGTGGGGCAGCGCGCTCTGGGCGAGTTTGACGATGCTGGCGCGCAGCCGGGGCTTGAATGCCTGGTACGTCGCGCCAGTGGTGTTGGCGGCCGTGACGTGCGTGGTGTATGCGTGGCGTTACAGCGCGCAACGTGCGGCAGCGGCGGGCGGCGTGCTGTTCAATGCGGCGGCGACGGTCGGGTATGTGATTTGGGCGCTCGCGCGTGGCAACTGGCAGGATTCGCATGAACTGCCGCGCTTGGCACAGTTGAATTTGCTCACCGGCGCGGCCTACGCGCTGTGTTGGCTGTACGGATTGCGGCGCGCTGAGAACAGCCGGCCCCGTTGGTTGCGGCTACAAGTGCAAGCGCTGACGGGCCTGGCGTTGGCGCTCTTGCTGGCGGCGGCTTTGCGGCTGAGCCTGGAACCGATGTGGACGAGTGTGGTTGTGCAGACGCTTGGCGATTGGCTGGGCTGGCTGGTATTCGCGGCGTTGGCGGCTTGTCTGTGGGCCGCGCGCCAAAGCGTGGCTGCCGTGTTGCGCGTGCATAAACTGGCGCTCGCGTTGCTGTCGTTCGGCACGTTGCTGGCGTGCACGCTGCACCGCTTTGAGCAAACGAATTGGCTAGGCTTTCACACGTTGCTCGCGGCGCTCGTGGCCACAGCCTGGTTGCTGTTGTGGCTGGTGCTGCTGGCGGAGCGGGGAACTGTGGCCGCTTCGCCAAACCCGTTCAACGCTTGGCTCAACAACCTGTTCGACGCTGGCGCAAAACCAGCGGCGGACGCCGCGACGCTTTGGGCGGATGGATTGAGCGTGCTGGCGGTGCTGCTCAGCTTGCGCGGATTCGATGCGCCGGGCGGGCCGTGGCGCAGTGTCGTTGCGCTGGCTGGCGTAGCCGCGTTGGCTGTTGGGTTGGCGGTTGCGCGCCGCAATCAAGGTTACTTTTATGCGGCGGGATTGTTGGCTTGTCTGGCGTTGACCGAATGGATTTTTGGTTATAGCAAAGGCGGCGGGTCGTTGTTGGAGGTGGCGTTGTTAAACGTGACGGCGCTAGCGGGCGTTGGGCTGTTGAGTCTGTGGCTGGACTTGAAAGTGTTGCGCACATCCGCCGAAGCGCAAACCAGCGTGCCTGCATTTCATCAATTCGCGGCGGTGTTATTGCTGGCGCTGACCTGTTTGAAAGTGGCCGTTGGATTGAGTTTGGATTTCAACGGCGCGCCGCCCTTGCCGGTGAAGGGCTGGATCGTGGGTGTAGCGCTGGCGTCAGTCGTGACGTTGTGTCTGGCTTGTTTGTGGGATGCGTTGTTCGCGTATCGTTTCGTAGTGCTGTTCGTCGCGGGACTGGCTACTGTGGCGGCGTTAGTTGATCGGCAGAATTTTTCTGCTCAGCCTTTGCTGGTGGCTGCCGCATTAACATCGACCGGGTATGCGTTGTCGGTGGCATTGGTTTGGCGGCAACGCGCGAAGCTGGCTGTGTTGTTTGGCGGATGGCGTCTGCCGAAGTTAGTGGAAGCGGCCAACGCCAGTGCCGCTTGGTTGCTGTATGCAGAAGCGGGTTTGGCGGCTGGCGCTGTGGTTGCGGCCTTGTCGTCGAGTTGGCTGGTTGTGAGTTGGCCGCAGCGCATGTTGGCTGCGAGTGCGGTGTTGTTGGCGCCGTTGGCGGTTGGCTGGCTGACGGGCGTGGGTGAAGTTGCGACTGGCGCATTGTCTGCGGCTCTGCCGCCCGATGTGCGGAAGGTCTCCGACCTTCCGGCAGCGGTTTCATCAACTCTTTCGGGGCTGTGCCCCGGCGGGGGCGTAGCCCAGGAAAAAACACACCCGCACACGTAAGGTCAGAGACCTGCCGCAAATCAAGCGGCTGAGCCGCAAGGCATGGTTCAAGTAGTAGTTGCGCCACAGCGGTTGCGTTGGCAAATCGTGGCGCTGGTTTTGGAACTCGGCGCAATGACCGCCTGGCTTTGGGCCGCGTTAAATTTGCAGGGCAATGCGCAAGACGCGCATCGGACAGTGGCGTTGCTGAGTTTGACGTTGACGCTGGCGCTCGCGTTCTTTGGCACGCGCGCGGCGGAATCGGTGGACTGGCCGCGCGTGTTGGGTGCGTGGGAAAGCGCGGCAAGGCGTGTGTTGTTTAGCGCGGGTCTGTTTGGATTGGGCTTGTTGGCGGTGCTGCTGTTCTTTGAGTGGGCCCAAACGACTGCCATCGGATTTGTGCCGTTGGGTTGGTGGGCGAAAGCGGCGCTGACCGTGGCTTTGCTGGCGTTGTGCGTATTGTCGGTCGCCTTTGCGCTGTGGCGCGGACGCGATCCGTTTGAATGGCGGGCCGAACTGCGCGGGCGGTATGTCTACGCTGCCGAAATCTTTGCCGTGTTGTTGTTGACGCATTTGCGGCTGAGCGCGCCGTGGCTGTTTGGCGGAGCGTTCAAGCAGTACTGGCCTTTGGCGGTGCTGGCGCTGGCCTTCGCGGGCGTGGGCGTGGCGGAACAGTTGCGGCGGCGCGGGCGTGTGGTGTTGGCCGAACCGTTGGCTCGCACGGGCGTGTTTTTGCCGTTGTTGCCGAGTCTGGGATTTTGGCTCCCCTCTGATCTAGTTGCTTCGCGCGTAGATTATGCCGGGTTGCTGTTGCTGGTCGGCTTGTTTTACGGCGTGCTGTCAGTGCTGCGGCGCTCGTTCGGCTTTGGCTTGTTGGCGGCGTTGGCGGCGAATGGCGGTTGGTGGCATTGGTTGCAACGCACGGATGATTACGGCTTCCTGGCGCATCCGCAGGTGTGGCTGATTCCGGCGGCGCTGTCGGTGCTGGCCGCCGCGCATTTCAATCGAGAACAGTTGTCGCGCGAGCAACTGACGGCCTTTCGTTATGCGGCGCTGATCACGATTTATGTTTCTTCGACGGCGGATATTTTTATTCACGGAGTAGCGACTTCACCGTGGCTGCCGCTGGTGTTGGCGGTGTTGGCGGTGACGGGCGTGTTGCTGGGGATGTTGATGCAGGTGCGCGCCTATTTGTTTTTGGGCACGGCGTTCCTGTTGCTGGCAATGATTACGATGGTGTGGCACGCGGCGTTGAGCCTGGGCTGGGGCTGGTTGTGGTATGTCAGCGGCATCGCGTTCGGCGTTTGCATCCTGTACCTGTTTGCGTTGTTCGAGCGGCGGCGCGCCGAATTGATTGGATTGATGGAGCGGTTGAAGACGTGGGAGGCTTAACGCGAATGACCGGTGAAACGGTACCGCGCGCGTGAGCAAGCGGCCTGTCAGCTACAGCCTAATGACATAACGGCGCTGTCGCCGCTTGCTCATGCGCGCGGTACCGTACCGCTCAGAAAATTGACAAATCTCAGAGCAAGCCTGAAGATCAGCCCCGCTTTGCCGAAGCGTGCAACAAGCGATTTTCCCAACAGATCAATCCATCAACATTGGCAACACAGGTGAAAACATGATGAGTGCGGATTCCCCGCGCACCCTCAACGAGTTGTTTGCGACGGCTGTCCGGCGGCGCGCGTCCGAGATCGTGATGCGCTTCAAACGTGGCAAGCAATGGATCGAGATTACCGGCGCGGAACTGGATGAACGTGTGCGCAACGTCGCGCTCGGCTTGCACGCGCTGGGCGTCAAGCCCGGCGAACGTGTCGCGCTGCTGGCCGAGAGCAGCCCGGAATGGAGCCTGACCGATTACGCCATCCTCGCCACCGGCGCGGTCAATGTGCCGATCTATCCGACCCAGGCCGTGGATCAAGTCGAATTCATACTGCGCAACAGCGGCGCGCGCGTCTTGTTCGTTTCGACGAACCGCCAATTGAAACGCGTGGCCGCCGCCTTGGATGCGCTCAAAAAAGACCGCCCGCGCATCATCCTGTTTGAAGCGCCTAAAGACGCTGGCAAAGATGTGCTCGCCTTATCCGAACTGGAAAAACGCGGGGCCGAAGAACGCACACGCCAGCCCAAGCTGTATGAAGAGTTGGCGGCCCAGGCGCAGCCCGAAGCGTTGGCGACGATCATTTACACCTCGGGCACGACGGGGGATCCCAAAGGCGTGATGCTGACGCATCGCAATCTGGTCAATAACGCGATCAATTCGGGGCAGGTGTTTGAATTGCGGCCCACCGATGTGGCGCTCAGCTTCCTTCCTTTGTCGCACGTATTCGAGCGCACGGTGCTTTACATCTACATGCTTTATGGCGTGCAGATTTGCTACGCGCGCGGTGTCGAATACGTCGGCGAAGACATCAAGGAAATTCGCCCGACCGTGGTGACAGCGGTGCCGCGCCTGTTCGAAAAGATTTACGCGACGATCAACAAACGCGCGTCGGATCAACCGCCTTGGAAACAAAAGCTCTTTCACCGCGCGGTCAAGCTGGGCCGCGCGGCAGCCGTACTGCAAGATCAAGGCAAGAGCGTGCCGCTTGCCACAAAGCTGGAATTGAAGGCGCTGGACAAACTGGTTTTCAGCAAGTGGCGTGAGGCTATCGGCGGACGCTTGCGCTTTTTCGTCTCAGGCGGCGCGGCGTTGCCGTCCGACCTGGCTTATATCTTCCTGGGCGCGGGCATCATCATTTTGCAAGGCTACGGTCTGACCGAAACCTCGCCGGTCGTGTCATTCAATCGCGCGGGCGGCAATCGCGTCGGCACCATCGGCACGCCGATTCCGAACGTCAAGGTGCGCGCGGCGGCGGATGGCGAATTGCTGGTGCAAGGCGACAACGTGATGCAGGGTTATTACCGGATGGAAGATGAATCGGCCCAGGTGTTGAAAGAATACGACGACGGCCTCTGGTTCCACACCGGCGACATCGGCACGATTGACGCCGACGGCTACATCCGCATCACCGACCGCAAGAAAGATTTGCTTAAGACCAGCCTGGGCAAATACATCGCGCCGCAACCCATCGAAAACCTCATTCGCGGCATTCCGATGGTCGAACAGGTCATCGTCATCGGCAACGCGCGCAAATTCGCCGCCGCGCTGATCGTGCCGAACCTGGATGCGTTGCGCACCTACGCCAAGTCGCTGAGCCTCGAAGTGAAAGAAGCCGCGCAATTGGCCCAGCAGCCGCGCATCCACGAGTACTTCAAAAAGAAAGTTGACGAAGTCACACGCGAATTGGCCCCACACGAAAAGATCAAAAAGATCGCGCTCATTCCCCAGGAATTCACCATCGAAGGCGGCGAACTCACCCCCTCACTCAAAATCCGCCGCAAGTTTGTCGAGGATAAGTATCGCGATGTGATTGACGCGCTGTATCCGAAGTTTGAGACGGATTAGTTGGCGGTTGGCAGTTGGCAGTTGGCAGTCGGCAG
>JANOWX010001217.1:0-13415 GCA_031418175.1 Acidobacteriota bacterium
TTAGAGCGGTAGCGACCAGGTTGTTAGACAAGCTTCCCGCTTTGCGTGGCGGGGCTGTTTAACCAAAGGGCTAAAAGTCGGGACATCGACAAACTGGCAGCTTGTCGAACGGACAACCGCTCGCGCTACTGCTCTGTTGAAGGAGAATGCCGTGTTATCGTGCAAATCCATCATCTTGCTGCGCCAATTCATCCCCCTTTCGTTGTTGTGTTTGCTGGCCTATTGGGCCGCGCAACCGGGCCGCGTTCAATCATCCGCCAAAAGCATCAACCCTGAATTCACGACAGGCGCGCTCAATCTCGCGCGCGAAGGCCACACGGCCACGCTGCTGCAAAACGGCAAGGTGCTGGTCGCGGGCGGACGCAGCGGCACGACCATCTACAACTCCGCCGAGCTTTACGATCCAACCACAGGAAGCTGGAGCGCCGCGCCCAGTTTCACCAACGCCCGCTTCGGCCATAGCGCCGTGTTGTTGCGCAACGGCCAAGTGTTGCTGATCGGCGGTCAGGGCAACGGCTTTCTCGATTCAGCCGAAATTTACGACCCCAGCGACAACACTTGGAAACCGGCGTTCAGCAGCAAACTCGTTACGGCGCGCGCGCGTTTCACCGCGACGTTGCTCAACACAGGCCGCGTGCTGGTGGCGGGCGGCCAGAACGCCAGCGGTGCGTTGCGCAGCGCGGAACTTTACGATCCGTTGACGCGCGTTTGGACGCCTGTTGTCAATGCTGTCGAAGCGCGTACAGAACATTCCGCGACGCTGCTGAACAATGGCCGGGTGCTGGTGACCGGCGGATTCAGTGGAACGGCGAGCCTCAAAACGACTGAGATATTTGACCCCAACACCAATCGCTGGCGGCGCGCGGGCGATTTGCTAACGCCCCGGCGGCAACACACCGCCACGCGCCTGGCGGATGGCACGGTGCTGGTCGCGGGCGGCGCGAATGGCACGGTGGCGTTGAACGCGGTCGAAATTTACAACCCGTTGCGCGGCAGTTGGGCGGCCACGGGCGCGCTCAACATCGGGCGGCGCGGGCATACGGCGACGTTGTTACTGAATGGTAGCGTGGTTGTCGTGGGCGGCGTCGAACCGGGCGGCAAGACGCTCGATTCGGCGGAAAGCTACGACCTGATCAAACGCGGCTGGGCCACTGCCGCGCAAGGGCCGCCGTTTGCGGGTCAGGCGTTTGTTTTGGTTGACGCGCGCAGCGAACACACGGCCACGCTGCTCGCCAACGGCAAAGTGCTATTCGCGGGTGGACTCGGCACCAGCAATACGGCGTTAAAAACCGCGGAGCTTTATGAGTATGCAATTGGCGCTTGGGCCTTGACGCGCAACCCCTCCGGCTTTGCCGTCACACAGATGTTGGGCGAACGCGCGTTGCACACCGCCACTCTCTTACCCAACGGCAAAGTCCTCGTGGCGGGCGGCGTGATATTGACGGCTCAGACACAAGTTGCGCTGAGCACCGCTGAGTTATTTGATCCAAGCACGGGAAGCTGGGCGGCAACCGGTTCGCTCAGCAGCGCGCGTTTCAATCATACGGCCACGCTCTTGCCCAATGGCCGCGTGCTGGTCGTCGGCGGGCAAGCTGGCCGGGGCATACTCGACGAGGCGGAACTTTATGACCCGGTGACAGGCGCCTGGACAAAGACTGCAAACCCAGGGGTCGCACGGCATTCGCATACGGCCACCCTTTTGCGAACCGGGCAGGTGTTAATTGCCGGTGGCAATGGCAGCAACTTCCAGCCAATCAGAAGCGCGCAACTGTACGACCCGGCCAATGGCGCAACCGGGAACTGGGCTAACTTCCAAGACTTGCCGCAAGCGCGTTCCCATCATTCGGCCACGTTGCTGCCTGATGGCACGGTGTTCGTCTTCGGCGGCATGACGCTCGATACGCAATTGCTCAACAATGCCGCGTTGTATGCGCCCGCGACGGGCTGGGTGACGCGCAGCTTCAACAATCCGCCGAACTTTCGTTGGGCACACGCCGCCACGTTGTTGCCCAATAACCGCCTGCTGATCTCTGGCGGACAAGGCGGCAAAACGCAAACCGACAGCAACACAGCATTGCCAGAATCCGAAATTTACAATCACACAGCAGGCGTCTTTGAAACGAATCGGCCCATCACCGGCAGCCGTTTTGAACATACCGCCACGCTGTTGCCCAACGGCAAAGTGCTGCTCGCGGGCGGGCGTGTGAATGGCGTCGCGGGTGCGGCTTGCCCCAATCCGGCTGCCACACCGGCGGCATTGCTCTTCGATCCCAGCGTGCCCGTGGGTGCGGCGACCTCAGTCGTGCCGATTGCGAGCCCGCTGCAAATGCGCAACAGCCAGACGGCCACGTTGCTGCCGGGCGGACAGGTGTTATTGACAGGCGGCCTGAGCGAAGAACTGCGCCCAACGTGTGCCGGCGTCTCGCTCAAACATTCGGAGTTGCTCGATGATGGCTTGGATTATCTGGAAGAGTGGCGGCCCGCGCTCGCCTTCGTCGCCAGCACCGCAAACACCAACACGTTGACGGGCGTGCAATTTCAGGGCGTTTCAGAAGCGGGCGGCGATGGCGCGGCGAGTTCGGCCAGCAATTACCCGCTCGCGCAACTTATCAGTTTGAGCAACGAACAGCTTGTAATTATCACGCCGAACAATTGGTCGAATAACATCTTCACTTATAACCCGGTGAGCAACTTTGCGCCGGGGCTGGCGCTGCTAACGGTTTTTACCAACGGCATTCCCAGCCGCGCGCGCATCGTCAACGCCGTCGGCGGCAGCTTTGGGCTGCCCAATGCCGCGCCGCTGGGCACGATCAGCGGACGCGTGCTCTATCACAACAATGCTGTCCCAGCGGCCAGCATCGCACTCACGCCGGTCAGCGGCGCGCCGCGAGAATGCAATGCCGCGCTCACACTTAAGACTTCGCCCAGCGGTGAATTCAGCTTCCGCGATTTGGTTGTGACGCCCGATCAGGGCCGCACCTTCTGCCGCTATCAAGTCACGCCGTCAGCCGACCTGATTCAATTCTTTCCGGCCTCGGCAATTTTCACGATGACCGGCAATGCCGCTGGCGGTGCGGCTGAGTCGAATGAAACTGAGTTGAATGAAACTGCGGCTGCCGCGCCTGAGCAGGGCGGCTTGAACTGCCAGCATTGCATCAACAACGTATTCGTCTCGACCGGGCCGACCTATACGCTGGCAGGCAATGTGCAGCGCACGGACGGCACTGCCGTTTCGGATGTCTCGCTTGAGCTTTCGGTGCCGTATGAAATCTTTGACGACCGGCTGACTTGCCAGAACGCGCTGCCCTGCACCGGCGGCGCGCTGACGGTCTTTGGCGACACTTGCGCCAAAGTCAGCACGAACCCGCTGATTACCGATCCTACTTTCAAATGCTCGTGCACCACGTTGCGTGCGGATGGAAGCTGCGAAAAGACTGTGCTAGGCCCGCATTCGCTGGCGGCGGGCGGCCTCTTCTCGTTTGCGAACATCCCCAATGGCGCCGACGCCGTCATCACACCCTTCAATCTGCCGGCGGGCACGCAATACAGCTACGCGGTGCAACCCTTGACCCCGCCCGGCGCGGCGCTCGAAAGTTTAATCCGCATAGATCAAGTCGCGCAGACCTACCCCAACCTGCTGATCACCGCCAATACGACTTGTGCGTTTACGCTCG
The DNA here is from genome assembly GCA_031418175.1 of Acidobacteriota bacterium. Classification (GTDB taxonomy): domain Bacteria; phylum Acidobacteriota; class Blastocatellia; order RBC074; family RBC074; genus JACPYM01. The sequence goes on from JANOWX010001217.1 coordinate 3,675, forward strand.
CCAGCACGGCGCTGGGCGTGCCGGTGGGCGGCGGCGCGGGCATGGTCAATCTGACGGCCAACGGCGGGCAATGCGCCTGGAGCGCGGCGAGCAATTCGTCCTGGCTGACGATTACTTCGGGCAGTGCGGGGATAGGCAACGGGACGGTTGGATTCGCGGCGGCAGCCAATGCAGCGGCCAGCGCGCGCGGCGGCACACTTAGCATTGCGGGCGTGACATTCACCGTCACACAGCCTGGCACGTCTGCCACGCCGTCTGTCATCAATGTTTCCGCCGCCAGTTTTTTTGCTGACCGGCAGGCGCCCGAATCCATCGTCGCGGCCTTCGGCGCAAAACTGGCGACCGGTTCAGCGCCAGCGCCCACCGTGCCCTTGCCTGATACTTTGCTGGGGACGTTCGTGAATGTGCGCGACAGCGCAGGCGTGACGCGCCGCGCGCAACTCTTTTCCGTCGCGCCCACGCAAGTCAACTTTCTGTTGCCGCCGGATACGGCGCTGGGCACTGCGACCGTGACGATTACGACCGGCGACGGCGTCGTTTCTGCCGGACAAATACAAGTCGAACGCATCGCGCCCGGCGTCTTCAGCGCCAATGCGAACGGTACCGGCGTGCCTGCCGCTGTGCTATTGCGCGTGGCGGCGAGCGGCGCGCAGAGTTTCGAAATGGTTGCGCGTTTCGACGCCGTCACCAGTCGTTACGTGCCACTACCGATCAATCTGGGCCCGGCGGGCGAACAGGTCTATTTGGTTTTGTTCGGCACGGGCATTCGCCGCCGCATCAATCAGGCGAGCGTCACGGGCACCGTGGATGGGTTGAACACGCCCATCGCGTTTGCCCAGGCGCAAGGCAGTTTGATCGGCACCGATCAAGTCAATCTAGGCCCGTTGCCGCGCGCCCTGCTCGGACGTGGCAATGTGAATGTGCTTTTGAACGTTGAAGGCCGCGTCACCAATTCGCTTGTCGTAACGATTCAATGAAGAGGGAAGATGCAAGCGCAAGAGCATGGAGTTCAGCCTTTAGGCTGCGGCCCCGCCGCAGGTGGGGCTGACAAGCTAAAGCTTGAACTCCATGCTCTTCACCGCTGCTTACATCACTTTCCCGTGGAGAATGCGATGATGTTCAAATCCCCCGTATCACTTCAACAGCCAATCCGCTTTTTGGTCTATGCGCTCGTGATTTTGTGCGTGGGCTGGCAATTGCTGCCTAACCGCGTGCAATCGCGTAGTCAAAACCTCGCCCCCGACATTAGCACCGGCGCGCTCAACACTGCGCGCGAAGGCCACACCGCAACGCTGCTGCAAAACGGCAAAGTGCTGGTCGCGGGCGGACGCAACGGCGGCGCCATCTTCAACACGGCAGAAGTCTATGATCCGGTAACAGGCCAATGGTCGCCCACCAGCAACACGCTCACCACGGCGCGCCACGGCCACAACGCAGTATTGCTACGCTCAGGCTTGGTATTAATTATCGGCGGACAAGGCGGCAATGGCTTCGTCAATTCGGCGGAACTTTACGACCCCAGCGACAATTCATGGAAGCCCGCGCTGAGCAGCCAGATGAATTTGGCGCGTTATCACGCGAGCGCGACGCTGCTCAACAATGGCCGCGTGCTGGTGGCGGGCGGCATGAACGGCGGCGGCTTTCTGCGCGGCGCAGAGCTTTACGATCCGGCGACACGCACTTGGACGCGCACGGATGCGAACAACAACAGTCTCGGCAACCTCACGGACGCGCGCGCCGAACACACCGCGACGCTGTTGACCGATGGGCGCGTGCTGGTGGCGGGCGGCCTGAATGGGACTGCGGCACTGAAAAGCGCTGAACTTTACGAACCGAGCACGAATCGCTGGCGGCGCGCGGGCGACTTGGTGACGGCGCGGCGTCTGCATACGGCTACGCTCTTGCCTGACAACACTGTGCTGGTGGCGGGCGGCCTCAGCGGCGGAACGGTGCTGGGCAGCGCTGAAACCTACAACCACGCGACCGGCTTGTGGACAGCGGCGGGCGGCTTCACGGCGCGGCGCTCGCACACGGCAACGCTCTTGCCGAATGGGCGTGTGCTGGCTTTGGGCGGCAAGGGCGTTGACAGCAATTCGCTGAACAGCGCCGAGGTTTATAACTACACCAGCCGCACTTGGAGCAATGCGTTGCTGGGGCCGCCATTCCCCGCCAATCAAGTCTTTACACTGAATGACGCGCGCAGCGATCACACGGCGACGATGCTGCCGAACGCGCAGGTTCTGATCGTGGGCGGACTCGGCAACGCCACCTTGAGCAGCGCCGAACTTTACGAATATGCCGTCCCGGCTTTTAGTGTCACGAAGAATGCGGCGGGCGCAACGACGCAGATGGGTGCGACACGGGCCGCGCATACGGCCACGCTGCTGCCCAACGGCAAGGTGCTGGTGGCGGGCGGGCAGAGTATGACGGGCACGTCGTTTGTGGCCCTGAGCAGCGCGGAACTTTACGATCCAAACACAGGCGCGTGGTCGGCCACCGGTTCGCTGGTGACTGAGCGTTACAACCACACCGCCACGCTGTTGCCGAATGGCAAAGTCCTGATCGTGGGCGGCAACTCGACGGGTCAGGCGCTAGATACGGCTGAGCTTTACGATCCGGCGACGGGCTTCTTTACTTCGCAGCCGACGGGCGTGGCGCGTTACAACCACACGGCGACGCTATTGCAGAATGGTCAGGTCCTCGTCGTGGGCGGCATCAATACCAGCGGCGCGCGCGTGACCAGCGCGCAAATCTACAATCCAAGCGCGGGCGCGAACGGCACGTGGAGCAGCACCGCCAACCTGACGCCGGGGCGTTCCGGGCATACGGCCACGCTGCTACCCAATGGCAGTGTGCTCGTATTCGGCGGACTGACCGCGAACAATGCGGCGACCAATACCGGCGCGCTCTTTACGCCCAGCGGTGCAAGCGGCGCTTGGACGGCGCTCAATTTTGTAGACAGCGGCACCACGGCTGCGCCCAACTTCCGCTATGGGCACACGGCGACGTTGTTGCCGACGGGCAAGGTGTTGATGTCGGGCGGGCGCGGCGGCGTGAATGCCGCCAATGTGGGCCTGGTGATTGGCAATTCGGAGTTTTACAACATCGCCACGCGCACGTTTGAACGCGGGCGGGCGATCACGGCCAGCCGCATCAACCATACGGCGACGCTGTTGCCCAATGGCAAAGTCTTGCTGTTCGGCGGGCGCACCATCGGGGCCAGCCCTTCAAATTGTCCTGAACCATCCGCGAATCCGCCGGTGCAGCTTTTCGATCCGTTCGTGCCACTTGGTTCGGTGACTTCAGTCGCACAGATCGCCGACCCCGTGCAGGCGCGCAATGTGCACGCGGCCACGCTGTTGGCCACGGGCGAGGTGTTGATCTCCGGCGGATTTGGCGCAGAGGTGCAACCCGCCTGCGCTGACCCGCTGTTGCGCCACTCGGAGCTATACAACGCGGGCTTGGGCTTTCAGGAAAGCTGGCGGCCCTCGATCAGCTTCATGTCCGCGACACCCAGCTTTTACACGGTCAACGGCGCGCACTTCCAAGGCATTTCCGAAGCGTCGGGCCACGGCGCGCAAAGTTCGGCCAGCAGCTATCCCGTCGCGTTGTTGCAGAGCCTGGACAGCGAGCAGTTGCTGCTCATTCCGCTCAACCCAAACGCAGGCTGGACAAACAACACGTTCAGCTTCAACCCAATTTCAGGTTTTCCGGCAGGCCCGGCGCTGTTGACGATTTTCGCCAACGGCATTCCCAGCGCGGCGCGCGTGGTGGGCGGCAACGGCGGCGATTTGAATACGAATGCCTCGTCCACCGGCACGATCAGCGGGCGCGTGCTCTTCCACAACGGCGAAGGCATCGGGGCGAATCTGACGCTCGCGCCGACGGGCAATTCACCGGCCAACTGTTCGGCGGCGCGCACGCTCACGACCGCGCCGAACGGCGATTTTGTCTTTCGCGATTTGGTCATCAGCCCGACGCCCACGCCGACGCCGCCGGTGAATGCGCCCGTCATCAATTGCGGAGGCAATCGCAATCCGCAATGCATCTCGACGCCGTCGCCCAATGGCTGCAATGTCGCGTATACAGCGCCGACCGTAACGCCAGCAGGCACGCCGATCACCTGTTCGCCCGCCTCTGGCGCGTTCTTCACGCCCGGCACGACGACGGTGAATTGCACCGCGACAAATGCCAGCGGCAGTTCTTCGTGCAGCTTTGCGGTGGTCTATTCGTTTATGACCTGCCCGCAAAACATCGTGCGTTCGACCAGCGGCAGCAGTGTCGTCGTCACTTACCCGGCCCCCACGATTTCACCCAGCAATTTCACCGCGACGTGCACACCGCCTTCCGGCGCCAGTTTTCCCGTGGGTGTGACGACGGTGAACTGTGTGGTCAATCAAAATACCGGCAACACGTGCAGCTTCACCGTCACGGTGCAAAGCGTCATCGGATTCAACGGCAAACAGTCCGCCGCGCCCGTGCCCGCGCACGCGCAAGGCTGGTGCGGCACCGCGCAACTCAATACGGTTGCGGCGAGTCCAGCGCAACCGCTGAGCGCCGCGCCAGAGCAGAGTCAACCCGGTGTCTGCCGCTACCTAGTCACGCCCAGCGCCAGTTTGAACGGACAACCGATTCTGTTTTTCCCCCGCACGGCAACATTCAATATGACCAGCGGCGGCAATCTCGGCTTGGGCAGTGGCGGACCAAACGCCAGGCTGGCTGAACCCGCGCAGACGGGGCCGACCTGTTTCAATTGCATCAACAACGTTTTTGTCTCGCAAGGCCCGTCCTGGAATTTGGGCGCAGTCGTGCAAAGACAAGGCGGCATAGCCGTCTCGGATGTGATGCTCGAATTTTCGGTGCCTTACGAAATCTTTGATGACCGGCTGGTGTGCAAGGACGGCGGCGGCAACGACATCCCTTGCACGAATAACACGAAAACCGTCGCGGGCGATGTGTGCACCAAGACCAGTGCGAATCCGTTGATCACCGATGCCGAATACAAATGCGCCTGTACTGCTCCGCTGAACCCCGACGGCAGTTGCAGCAAGACCGTGCTGGCGCGCTACCCCATGGCCAGCAACACCGGGACATTCACGATTGCCAACGTTCCCAATGGCGCGAACGCTGTGCTGACGCCGGGCACGATTACAGGCGGGGCGCCATACACATTTTCTTATCAGCCCGTTTCGCCGCCCGGCTTGTCAGCCGAAATGTTCGTGCGGCTGGATCGCGTCGCGCAGAATTACGCCAACCTGCTGATTATCGCGCAGACCGCCTGCACACCGGCAACGGCAATCATTACGCCAAGCGGCGCGACTACATTTTGCGAAGGCGGTGCGGTAATGCTGACCGCGAATGGCGAGGCGGGCGCGACGTATCGCTGGTTCCGCGACGGGGCCTTGACCGCCTTCAACACAAAAACCATCACGGTCACGCAAAGCGGCATGTACGCGGTCGAATTCACCGACGCCAGCGGTTGCGCCAGCACGCGCTCGGCCAACGTTGCGGTGACGATCAACCCAACGCCCGCCAAACCCGCCATCACGCCCAGCGGCCCAACGGCTTTCTGCGAAGGCGGCAGCGTAAACCTGACGGCTCCGGCGGGCGCGGCTGCTTATCAATGGTCGAACGGCGCAACGACGCAAACCATCAACGTCACGACCTCCGGCAGTTACACCGTGCGTGTAAGCAGCACCAGTGACTGTCAAAGCGCGGCATCTGACCCACTCACCATTACGGTCAATCCGGCACCCGCCAAACCAACAATCACGCCTGGCGGCCCGACGACGTTTTGCGAAGGTGGCAACGTCACGTTGTCTGCTCCGGCAAGCGCGACTGCCTATCAATGGTCGAACGGCGCGACGACCCAAACCATCAATGTCACAACGGCTGGCAGCTTCACAGTGAGAGTGACCAACGCCAGCGGCTGTCAGAGCGCCGTGTCCGATGCGGTAACCGTGACGGTCAATGCTGTGCCTGTTAAACCAACGATCACGGCCAACAGCCCAACGACTTTTTGCGAAGGCGGCAGCGTGACGTTGATGGCCACGGCAGGCGCGGCTTCGTATCAATGGTCGAACGGCGCGACGACCCAAACCATCAACGTCGCAACGGCTGGCAGCTTCACAGTGAGAGTGACCAATGCTAACGGCTGTCAGAGCGCCGTGTCCGATGCGGTAACCGTGACGGCCAATGCTGTGCCTGTTAAACCAACGATCACGGCCAACAGCCCAACGACTTTTTGCGAAGGCGGCAGCGTGACGCTGACGGCCACAGCAAGCGCGGCTTCTTATCAGTGGTCGAACGGCGCGACGACGCAAAGCATCAACGTCACAACCGCAGGCAGTTATACCGTGCGCGTCACCAATGCCGAAGGCTGTCAAAGCGCGGCTTCCGACCCGCTCGCGGTGACGGTCAATCCTGCGCCACCCAAACCAACGATTATCCCTAGCGGCCCGACGACATTTTGCGAAGGCGGCAATGTCACTTTGTCCGCCCCCGCAGGCGCGGCTGCTTATCAATGGTCGAACGGCGCGACGACGCAAACCATCAATGTCACGGCTGCTGGCAGCTTCACCGTCAGAATCACCAATGCCAGCGGGTGCTTGAGCGTTGCTTCGGACGCCAGCGCGGTTACGGTCAACCCGCCACCGGCCAAACCGGCGATCACGCCCAATGGCCCCTTGGCGATCTGCGAAGGCCAAAGCGTTACGCTCTCAGCCCCGGCGGGAGCGGCCGCTTACAGTTGGTCGAATGGCGCAACCACGCAAGCCGTCACGGTCACGGCGGCTGGCGCTTACACCGTGCAAATCACCTTAGCGAACAATTGTCAGAGCACCGTCTCTGATCCGGTCACCGTCACGGTCAATCCGCTGCTCAGCATCAGCGCGCAACCAGTCAGCCAAGCCGTTTGTGTTGGCGCAGCCGCGAGCTTCAGCGTGACGGCCAACGGCACCGCCCCGCTCACTTACCAATGGCGCAAAAACGGCACACCTATCAACGGCGCAACCTTAAACAATTACACAATCCCCACGGCGTCGTTATCAGATGCTGGCGGTTATGACCTGGTCATTAACAGCGGTTGCGGCACGGCCACGTCGAACGCCGCGACCCTGACGTTGAATGCCTTTTCGCTTGCGGCCAACAGCGCGGCGTTCACGGCCACCGGCGGCACGGGTTTCGTAGACGTTGCGGCGACGGTCAGCCAATGCAGTTGGAATGCGACGAGCAATACGGATTGGCTGACGATCACGTCAGGCGCTGCAGGCACGGGCAATGGCCGCGTCAATTTCAACGTGGCGGCGAATGGCGGCGCAGCCTCGCGCAACGGTGTGCTGACGATTGCGGGCTTGAGCTTCAACGTGACGCAAACGGGCACCGCGCCCGCCGCGCGCATTGACGCCTTGAGCCAGACTGCGGCGCTGGTTGGCAGCCCTGGTTTCACGCTGACGTTGACGGGCGTGAACTTCACCAATACAGCTAAGGTGCGTTGGAACGGCAGCGAACGCGCGACGAATTTTGTCAGCGCCACGCAACTGACTGCCGCGATCACAACGGCGGATTTGGCCGTGACCGGCACGTTCACGATTGATGTATTCGATCCGCCACCGGGCGGCGGCGCGTCGAATCAACTGAGCTTCACGGTACAAAATCCGGTGCCGCAATTGACTGGGTTGAGCCCGGCGAATCGTGAGGCAGGCAGCGGGCAATTCACGTTGACGGTGAATGGCAGCGGCTTTGTGAACGGCTCGGTCGTGCGTTGGAACAACAACGAACGCGCCACGGCTTTCGTCAGCGCCACGCAATTGACCGCCGTCATTCCCGCGACCGATGTTGCGGCGCAAGGCACGGCAACGGTCACGGTTTTCAATCCCGCGCCGGGTGGCGGCACATCGAGCGGCGCCACCTTCACGATCAATCAAGCGCCCAATCCTGTGCCGGTGTTGAGCAGTCTTTCGCCGAGCGTTGCGGCGGCAGGCGGTGGACAATTCACACTAACGGTGAATGGCAGCAGCTTCGTCAACGGTGCGACCGTGCGTTGGAATAACAGCGCGCGCGCGACGGCGTTTGTCAGCGGCACGCAATTGACAGCACAGATTCCCGCCAGCGACATTGCCAATCCCGGCACGGCCATTGTTACGGTCTTCAACCCAGCGCCCGGTGGCGGCACAGCGGGCCCGCAATCGTTCACCATCACGGCGGGCGCGGCTATCACCAGCATTGCGCCGAATATGGTCATTGCTGGCGGCCCAGCGTTCACCCTGACCGTGAATGGCGCCAACCTGACGAGCGGCGCGCTGGTGCGTGTGAATGGCAATGAGCGGCCGACTACGCTCGTGAATTCCACACGTGTGACGGCAGAGATTCCGGCCAGTGACATCGCCGTGCCCGGCATTGCGCGCATCACCGTCGCGCTGCTAGGCGGGAGCATCTCCAACGAAACGATCCTGACCGTCGCCAATGCGACGGCGCACGTTTCGGCGGCCAGCTTCACCGCCGGTTCATTCGCCCCCGATTCGATCATCGCGTGTTTCGGCACGAATATGGCGACGGGCACCGAAGCATCAAGCACAGTGCCCTTGCCCACGACGCTTGCGGGTACGCGGATGCTCGTGCGCGACAGTGCGGGCGTGGCGCGCGAAGCCCCGCTCTTTTTCGTTTCGCCGACGCAAATCAATTATCTGTTGCCGACTGGTACCGCTTCGGGCACGGCGACGGTGACGATTACGGCAAGCAATGGCGCGCTTTCCGGCGGACAAATCGAAGTCACCCAAACCGCGCCGGGCCTGTTCAGCGCTAACACCAACGGGCGCGGGGTGCCGGCGGCATTTCTAATTCGCGTAACAAGCGGTAATCAACGAACTGAGCAAATCGCGCGGTTCGATTCGGCAACCAATAGCTACGTGCCCATCCCGATTGATCTGGGCCCGGCTGGCGATGAGGTCTATTTGATTCTGTTTGGCACGGGCATACGCTACCGCGCCGGTTTGAATAGCGTGACTTGCACGCTGGGCGGCACGGCGGTTGAGGTGGGCTTTGCCGGTGCGCAGGGCGATTTGGTGGGCCTCGATCAAATCAATCTGGGCCCGTTGCCACGCGCTTTACTCGGACGTGGCCTGGTGAATCTGACCTTGCGGGTGGAGGGCCGCGAGGCGAATGCGCTGAACGTGGTGGTTCAGTAAGGGCGCGTCGCTCAGGATTCAGCGGATTCCCAAGATTGAAAGGATGGGCCACAGAAAGCTCAGTGCCCATTCGTCGCCTCGGTGAAATCCGCCGCCTATTGACTGCCAGCCGACTGGGCGACAGATTTTACGGATGCCGCAGGTTCAGTCGGATCAGTCCAAATCTGCTGCAGCGGAACTCTAACGCCCGCCCCCCGCGCCGCGCAGATCCGAATTTTTGCAGGAAGCCAGCCCAGCCAAGCGCTGAATGAAAAGGCTCCAGACCCGCAGCGGTTTGGAGCTTTTTTGTGTTTCGGCGCAAAAAGCCGCATTTTCTGCCAAGCCTCACCCATTTGGGTGACGACAAGCTGGGCCGTTGACTGCTATGACTTCCAGAAAAATTTGCGGGTGGGCTGAAATTTTGCCTGTCCAGCAGACACATAGACCAAAAGCAAAACGCCAATGACCGCGTGTAGCCAGTGGTGTACCGGGAAGGCCGAGGTGTGTCTTGCGTGTGGACGCAGGCAACAATTACGGCGCGTGTTGAAAAAAAATTTTGAGAAGAATGAAATGTTTG
>JANOWX010001218.1:0-5343 GCA_031418175.1 Acidobacteriota bacterium
TCGAAGGCCAAAACATCGAAAGAAGAGAAGGTCTAAGCAGTATTCCCGGGGCTCAAGGGAACAATTGTGCAATGAGCGGGTGGGTCAGTACCAAGTTGCCACTTCAGACAAACCCGGGTCAGATTCAAAGTGCCGTTGACACCAGTTGACGACATGCTCAAGAACCCACGTCTATGACATGATGGGCCGAGGCGAGTTTCCGCAATCGATCAAGTTCGGTGGGCGTATGGCTTGGCTGCGCAGCGACATCAACGCCTGGATCGCCACGCACGTTGCGAAGAACCGCGGCGCCGAAGCACGGGGCCAAACATTTGTTGCGCGGGCATCGCCGAACAAGCGTGGTGCGAAGCGCGCTGCTTAACTAAGCAGCTTATCCCATTTGATCATTGCCGTTTAGCCCGGAACGAAACACCCGCATCACGTGAGACGGCGCGCATTGATGAAGTGCGCGATCAATCCTTGCGCCAATGAAAGGATACGCCGTGAAAACACTAAAACGATACAGCCAGCGAAATGGAGATATTCGGCAGACGAACAACGCAAATTGCCGTCATCGGCTATCGGAACGAGTGCTCATCGCGTGGCGAAACGATAGGGCAAGAGGATTTTGGTATCAGGCCTATGTGGATAGCTCAGGCAATGTGATCAGGGCTGAGCCGGAGATCAGCCCGGTTCGCTCGGTTCAGGCAAAGCTTTGTAAGTCGTGGTCCGACCCCGCCTATGAAGAATTTGTCGAGCGCTTCACCGCAGCAATCAAGACCGCTGTCGAAGCGCCATCAACGATATCGAGCGTGATTTCACCTCCGCAATTGGCCTCGATCAGCACCGTGGCGCTGATGTCCGTGTCCGAGGTGGATATTGCCGCCATCACGTCGTTTGCTCAGCTTCGCGATGCGCTTATCGATGATGCAGGCATTGCTGGAACGGTAGTGATCGAGTGCGGTCTGGTCCAGCGTCAGTTGCGCAAAGCGGCGAACAACATTTCCGATCCGAACAGCGCTCATTTGGCTGGTTCTATCCGAACCCAGTTGTTGAGTGTCGCTGATAAGGCCATGCCCGGCTTCCATGGCACACGCGGCTTTTATCGTCTTCAAATAGCGGCTGAAGACGCCCTTGAGCACGGCCGTAAGTTGGGACCGAAGTCGAAGACCTTCAGGTAGCGAGGAGTTCAAATTCTTTGAGCATTGGAACGGCCAACTTGCGCGGCCGATTTAGAAGCGCAAGGTGCGTCCATCGAACCTGTCGAACCTTGAAACGACAAACGCCCGGCTGGAACCGGGCGCTTGGTAATCTTTGAACAATCGGGGATCAGAGGCCCGACGCTCATGTCGCACCATCTCAAAAATGCGCGTGTCAGTCAAGCCGGGGTGGATGTTACTGCCATCACGACCCACAGCCGCGCGCTGCACGCCGCGGCCCATCAGGCTGCTGTGGACTCCCGCATTGACCCAGCAGACTGCCGGTTAGTCCTGTCAAGTTTCGTCGATGGCGGCCCAACCAGTGTCAAAGGGTTTTGGCTGCGTGTGCCGGTGCCGAAATCACGCTCGACCCCGAAGGCGATGATGACGAATGGAATGCGCCACAGCAGGCCGATGAGTTTGCAGCCACGCAAGCTGTCGAAGCCTAGTTCGAAACGAACAAGCCCCCGGCTGCACACCGAGGGCTTGGAGTGAAATCAGACCGTACTTACGGGTAAGGAGCCCGCCGATCCATGAACGCTTCTGACAAGAATTCGCGCAAAAATCAAGGCAGCGGCCCTGCATCCTCTGTTGATGCGCCATCGAGCGAGCCTCAGCACGGATTTGGTCACAACTCGGGTGACGACCAACCTGAGCCTGAATTGAGTCCGGAGGAAGCGAAACGGCGTGCCCGGCAAGCGAGGCGCTGGTCCAATCCTGCATATGTTCAATTGGTCGAGCGCTTCACCGCAGCAATCAAGACCGCTGTCGAAGCGCCATCGAACTTGGATTTGATGTCACCCCGCGAAGTTGGCGCGCTCGGGGATGCAAAGCCCTTGGAGCGCAAGCGCATTATCGATGCCGCGAAAACGCTGGCGTTGCACCGACTGTTCGCAGAGCCGAAGTTGCTGTCGAAGTCCCATGCAGGCGCCATGGAATACATTGCCATCAGGTCGGACAACGAACACGGGCGATGCCTGGACTCGATGCAGGCAATCGCCCGGTATTTGAAGGTCCGTCCCGACTCGGCCCGTGAAATCGTAGCCGCGCTTCGCAACCACGACATCGTGCTTTGCGAGGAGCGGCCTGGAAGCCCCAATGCCCACTGGCTGCCGTATCCGCGCAAACTCCTTGATTGGCAGGACGGGCTCGCACCGACCAGCCAGACCATCATCGACGCCATCTCGGAACCGGGCCGCGGTCAGCGCGGCCGTCCCAAGAAGCCGGTCGGTCAAGCTGACATCGACCCCGATGCGATACCCCAGGGCACCACTCCCGGGGGTATTGAGCCTGAAAAACCCCTGGGCACCGTTCCCATAGGTTTATCCCAAAAACCCCTGGGCACCGTTCCCATAGGTTTAATTTCAGAAAATAAACCCCTGGGCACGGAGGCGAAAACCCCTGGGCACCGCTCCCATACAGCAGAAGCTCATAACACAAGCTCGGTAGAAGCAGAGGACGTTACCAAGGTCACTTCGCTCGAAGGTTGCGTCACCGATGGCTCCTCCACCTCCGAGCGAACCGGCCGTCTCTCTTCGTTCAATGGCGCTGTGACCTTGGATGCCGAGCCCTCACTGCCTGATGGCGCTTGTTCGGTCTCGGCTGTGCCAATCGAAGTTGGCTCAGCAACAGAAAGGAAGGAAGTCAGAAAGGAAGTCAAGGAAGGCCCTCCCCATTGCGCGGCCCCCTCCCGTCAGCCTACGGATATATTAATCAAGCAGCCTACGGATTATATAGTTAAAGCTGCCTCTGCAACTGAGCCGGTGGCTGTCATCGACCTCGCCGGACTTGGCGACCGTGAGCGTGACCTATGGCTCGGCTGGTACGATTGGAAGTCGGATACCGGCAACAGCCGCGCACTGCGTGTGGCACCAACCGCAACGCCCGAAGAAGCGATGCGGTCTTTGCGCGGGACCATCCGCGCTGTCAGTGCGAACAGCCCACTCGATGTTTTGCAAGAGGCATTGCCACAGGCATTCGAGGCGACCGATCAAAACGTGCGCTCAGGCAAAGTCCAAGGATCGCCGTGCCGTTACTTCACTCAGGCGCTGAAGGGGCTGATCCACCAAAACCAAGTTGAGCGCATCAGGCAGGCGGCTGAGCTTAAGGCTGCTGCCGAGATCGCCAATGCGGAAGTTGCGGCGAAGCTGGACAAGATCGACGCGAACAAAGCCGCTGACCTCGCCATTGCCGCGCGGCGGCCGGAGCTGTTCGACGCCGCGGCTCAAGGCAATGCGACGCGCCGCGAGGCTCAAGCGGCAGATCGCACCTCGCGCAACGCCCAGCGCGGATCGAAGATCATCACCGGTGCCGATGGCCGCGAACGGTTCAGAGATGAGGCCAGAGTTGCGATGATCAGCCGGACTGCCATTGAAGGCCGCGATGCCAACGTGCTGCTCGATGAGTTCGCCTCAGCCATGCCACGCGACATCGAAGATGTTTTGAAGTTGGTCGATGCTGAACAGCCCGGCGTCGCAACAACAAATCGCGGCACTTTTGTAAACCCGCCGCCAGTTTTGAAGCTGATCGACATGGCGCGCCAACGCCTGCCGAACGCCGTCGCGTTCCGTCTGCATGGTACGCCCGTAGCCCAGTGCGGCAAGCCTGTGGCCAAAGATGCAAACGGCAAGCCGATTGCGAACGAATGGTTCGCCGCCCGCAGCGAATGGATCGACGCGCTTGCCATACGCTTTGATGGTCTCGCTGAGTTCACCACGAAGGAAAGCCACAGCCGCCTCACCCCCCCTGGCGCCTCTCAGCGTGCCGATCCTCGCGCCTTCATCGCTGAAAGAGTCAGGGCCACAACCTTCCCCGCGAACGCAGCGGAGCTATACGGTTCTGATTTTCACACAAACTTCTGCAACGTTGTTAAAGCCGATCTGTCGGCATTCAATGATTTTGGTCTCAAAAAGCGAGCCGAACGCGAAGCCTGTGAGCAGCGTGACGCTGAGAACAAGCGCCGAGCCGAGCTTCGCGTCGAGAGATTGGCCGCTTTTAACGTCGATTTTCCGGGCGCGTTCAACCACGGTGGCGCGGGGATCAAGGATGCTTTTGGCCGTCCGATGCTCGCCGATCCTGTGACACGCCAATTCATTCATGCCGATGAGGCTGTCCGCTTTGGCGCCGACATCGATCTTCTCGTGCGGACGCAGAAACGGTTCTCTGACAACCAATATTCAACAGGTTGGGGTCGTCAAAGTTCACATGTGACCGAGGCTGCGTGGGATGCGTTGAGCAAAGATGAAGTGCGCGCGCTCATCGAGACGCAGCGCGCTCATGATGCAAATCCAGAACCGTTCAACGCAACGCTGGAGCGACCAGCCGCTGCGCCCTCGCCATCTGGTTTCAACAAAACCTCAGGTCATCCTGAGCCGGACCCCAATCAGCCGCTCCGCTTTGGCGGAACCACATCGGGCAAGCCTGAGGAACAAGAGCCGCGCGCCCTGCACAACGCCTGCGAAAGGGTCACCGAAGTTGATGCCGAGGTCTGGGCCGCCAAGGGTGCTCAACCGGCCAAAACGAAGCCCGCGGCGTTCTCCGGCATCAATGCCCGCAGCTTCCGCTCTACAACCAAACCCTGGACGCCGCAGTCATGACCCGATCTCTCAGGCATCGGCGCCGAGCGCGCCTGGCCGGACGAAATCGCCTAACTCAATTTGACCTTCAACCCTGTTCCGCGTTCAACCGGACTCCCCTCAAATGAACCAAACCGCCCCCATTTTGACGACCGGCGCCAGCGCCATTCACCGGATTGAAATCACCCGCACCCATTTGACTGCGACCGGCGCCCGCTTCCGGGTCACCCACAATGGCGCCACCCTGATCGAGAGCAGCCGCGATCCCGAACACGATGCTTGCCGCGCCCTTCTCGCCCTTGGCCTCTCCGGCACCCTCGAAACATACTTTCCCGGCGGCACCGTCGCCCGGATGCGTTTGGACATCGAGCAGGGTGCCAAGCTGACCGTAAGCGAGGGTGGACCTCCCCGGATTTAGTGGAGAGCCATTATCTCCGTCCGGGCGTTGGCCTGGAAGGCAGTTTCGAATGCGGCGGGGCTCTTATAGCCGAGGCTCGAATGCCGCCGCCGCGGGTTATAGAAGCCTTCGATGTAAAGGCCAATGGCCTTGCTGGCTTGCGCGCGTGATGCAAAGGCCGTGCGCCAGACGA
>JANOWX010001219.1:0-4704 GCA_031418175.1 Acidobacteriota bacterium
GCCAAGCCTACGGCACGAATTACGCGCGACTGGCGACATTGAAGGCACAGTTCGATCCAAAGAATCTCTTTCGCATGAACCAGAACATCGCGCCTTAAAGTCCACGCTACTTTTCACGAGGAGGACACGAAACGGCAGGACATTATCCAACTTCAACACGCCACGATTAACGAACCAAGCAGTACCACCCACCAATCAAGGAGAAACAAATGAAATTTATCATTGAATATCGCTTTGAACCTTCAGTCTACCTGGCCGGCCTGAAACGATTTGCCGAAACGCAAGCCCCGCCGCCGGCCGGAATTACCATGCTGGGGCGTTGGCATTCGGCTGTTGGACATAGAGGATTTACCCTGGCCGAGACGGCGGACGCCAAAGCCCTCTATGCCTGGGTGCTGGCTTGGGCGGATTTGCTTTCTTTTGAAGTGCATCCTGTGTTGGAAGATGCCGAGTTCGCAGAGGTCATCGCCGCACATTTCAAATAGTGAGCGGCGGCGGCGCTCAATCACCCGCGCGTCGTTTTCGTGGTGGTGGCTGCCCGCCGCCACGACCAGTTTACTTTTCGCCTTTACCGGGAGAATCCGCATGAATGCCAAATCTTTTGTCACCAGCGATCAGGTCAAACTCAGCTATCTCGAAGCCGGTTCCGGCGCGCCATTGGTTATGATTCCTGGCTGGTCGCAAACGGCGGAGCAGTACAAGTTCCAAATCCAGGAGTTGAGCGCCAGCTATCGCTGTCTTGCGCTGGATATGCGGGGACACGGCGCTTCCGACAAGCCGGAGCACGGTTACAGCATCCATCGCTTGGCCAAAGACGTTCATGAATTCCTGACCGAACTCAAGCTGGAAAACGTCACGCTGCTGGGATGGTCAATGGGCTGTTCCATCATCTGGGCCTATTGGGAATTGTTCGGCGCCGAGCGGCTCGCCAAGTTGGTGCTGGTGGACGAAACGCCCTGCATCGCGATCAATCCCGTCTGGTCGCCGGAGGAATTGGCGAATGCTGGCGGCGTTCTTCCATCCGAAACCATCACCGAACTTTGCAACGCCCTCGCTGGCCCAAATGGAGAAGCCGGAGAGGCCGGAGAAGCCGCCCGCGTGAATTTGGTCAGCAGCATGTTGACGCCCAACTGTCCCGCCGAATTGAAGCAATGGATTCTCGCTTGTAATGCGCAACTCCCGCTCAAACACGCTGCCACGTTGCTCTACAACCACTGCCATCAGGATTGGCGCGGCATCATTCCGTGCATCAATATCCCGACGCTGGTCATCGGCGGACGCATCAGCCTGGTGCCGTGGCGCGCGATGGAGTGGATCGCCAACCAGATTCCCAATGCGCGACTGGAAATCTTTGAGGCAGACGAAGGCGGGCAGCATTTCATGTTTCTGGAAAATCCGCAGAAGCTTAATCGGCTGGTGGCGGAGTTTATCAGCTAGCTCCACAAAAAAAGGGCCGTGGCAATCACCTTTGCCCACGGCCTTTTTTGCAACAGCCTGCGAAGTCTCAAGCTTATTCAAACTGCTTCCGAAACGCCGCGAACTGCTCCTTCAATTCATTCAATTCCTGCCGCAATGTGGCGACTTCAGCCTCCAGCCTCACTGTGCGTTCATTGTCGGCGCGCACGTGCACGACGGCGGGTTCAGGCTTGAGCGTCACGGCTATCTCTTCGATATTGACCGGGCCGCTGAGTTGGTGCGCATAGCGGGCCTCTTTCATGCCGGCCACGCGCGGCAATTTCACGACCAGGGCTTCGTCACGTGTGGCGAGGTTTTGCAGCGTCTCTTCGACCTGCGCCAGGCTGTCGAACATCATCAGGTGCGGCGTGCGCGAACGCAGTTCGCCCGGCGTTTGCGGCCCGCGCAGCATCAACACGATCAACACGGCGGTTTCTTGCGGGTTCAAATCGTAGACCTTGGAAAACAGATGCCCGTATTTCGGCACGCGCGCGTCCGAACCGTGAAAGACATAGGCCAGATTCTTTTCGCGCAAACTGTCGAGCGCGCGCACGACCGTGGCGTCGTCGAAGCTGGTGACGGGGTCGCGGTGGTTTTTCTGGTTGCAGGCATTGGTCAACGCGTTGAGCGTCATCGGGTAGTAATCGGGCGTGGCGATGTGTTTTTCGACCAACGCGCCCAGCACGCGCAATTCGTATTCGTTGAGTATCAGCACGGTGTTGACTCCTTTTGAGGTGAAACGGGCGGGATTGTACTTGATGGATGGTGAGGCGCAAACCCGGCTCAAGGTTGCGGCGGGCGGATGGCGCTGATGAACTCGCCTTTGCGGTACGAATACTCCACCGCATCGGTCACGCCCGCCGCGATGATCTGGCGTTTGCGTTCGACATACGTCGCCAGCAGCGCCGCATCGCTGCGCAAGCGATCACGAAAGGCGCGCAATTCGTCCACTTCCGCCGCGTCCGCCGCGATCACGTGCGCGTGCAGCCGAAAGCGCGTGCCGTCGTATTCAACCGCGCCCAAGCGCATCGGGCGCGTTTCGGGCCAAGGGTCGCGCGTGCTCTGCCGTTGAAAGCCGAGCCCGTCAAGCAGGGCCTTGGCGGCTTCGAGTTGACCGGCTGGATAAAGCACCATCAGGTCAACCACGCCTTTGCCGGCGCAACCGGGCACGGCGGTGCTGCCGATGTGTTCGACAATCAATTCGGGCAGATGCTGTTGAATCGCCACGGCAATGCGCGCGGCGACTTGCACCACGCGCGGGTCATAGTCGTGACAGGCGGCGGGAAATTCTTCATAAGGTTGAATGATTGCCATTGGGTTTGGTGTGCTCAAGCAAACACGTTTTCCTTTCAACTTTACCCAAAACGCCATGCAGGGGCTGTCTGTTTGAGTCTAACGCGGCACGGCAATTCCTGAAAACGCGCGGTCGCACTGGGGTGTCCGATGGCGGTTACACGGCCTTCGGACAAGTGCTGACCGGGATGGAAGTGGTTGGCCGGCTGACGCGGCCGGCTGACGCGGCCGGCTGACGTGGGATGATGTGATTGAGCGGATTCAGGTGAGCGTGCGTTGAGCGTCACTTGGCGTTTTTCTTTTTGGCTTGCCCCTTGAGTTGGGCCAGTTCGGCCCGCAATTTCTCAAGCTCAGCTTCGGCACTGGCCGCGCGCTCTTCGCCCGTGAGAATCAGTTCGCCTTTGGCATCGCACCAGCGCACCCAGGTGTCACGGTGGGTTTCAAAGACGCCGCGCCAGAGCGTCAGACTCAAGCCCAGTTCCGGCAGGCGCAAATCTTTGCGCGGACGATAGCGTTTGCCAAAACCTAATTCATAAACGGTCAACACCTCTTTGCTGAGCCGCCGCTGCGGATCGTAAACAACGTAGTAGGTCACGCCCATCCGGGCATAGTCTTTGAACTTGCTTTCGAGTTCTTTGCCTTTGCGATTGGAAACAATCTCCAGCACGAGTTCGGGCACCTTGCCGAATTCCCAAACGAAGTAAGTGCGATGCTGTTTCTCGTACCAGTTCTGATGCGGCTCGACATCCAAACTCAGAAAGAAGTCAGGCACGAGCGGTTTGTCGTGCATGGCAAAAAAGATGCCGACATTGGCGGCGGCCAGGAACTTGCGCCGGGTTTTGGATTTCTTGACATCTTCGGGCGGCGGCGGCGGCGTCCAGGAACTGTAGAGGCTGCGGGTGAATAAGCGTTGTTGTTTTTCGGAAAAAAGATTGACCATCGGCTGGTCGTCTTCCGTAACGATTTTCTTGATGAAGCGGCGCGGAATTTTGGCTAATGCTTGTGACATAGATTCTGGCCTCACTTGCTTCTTGGATGCCCTTGCAGAATTGATGATGCGGGCGCTGACCGGCAGCCTAGCGCAAAAGGCGCACGGCGGCCAAGCTGCGCAAAAACAAAGGGCAGGACACGCACAAACGCGCCCTGCTCTTTGCTTGTTTTACTGCCTGTCTTAACGCCGCGCCGCGCGTAACGTCACCGGGAAGTTCAACTCCGCCAACTCCAGTTGGTAAAACGACGCGAAGCCGTTGAAGCGCGCCGCCGCGCCCAACTCTTCTTCGATGCGCAGCAACTGGTTGTACTTGGCGATGCGGTCGGTGCGCGAGGCCGAGCCGGTCTTGATCTGGCCCGCGTTGGTCGCCACGGCCAGGTCGGCGATGAAGGGGTCTTCGGTTTCGCCCGAACGATGCGAGATGATCGCCGTGTAATTGTTCGTGCGCGCCAGTTCGATCGCGTCGAGCGTTTCGGTCAGCGTGCCGATTTGATTGACCTTGATCAGAATCGAATTGGCGACGATCTCTTCGATGCCACGTTCGAGATAAACCACGTTGGTGACGAAGAGGTCGTCGCCGACCAGTTGCACGGTGTCGCCAATTTCGCCGGTCAGCGCGGCCCAGCCCGCCCAATCGTTTTCCGACAGCCCGTCTTCAATCGAGATGATCGGATACTGCTTTGTCCAGTTGAGCCAGTATTCGACCATCTGTTCCGAAGTCAGCACGCGCTGGTCTGACTTTTTGAAGACGTAGCTGCCCTCAATGTAAAACTCCGATGCCGCCGGGTCCAGGGCAATGGCGATCTCTTCGCCGGGTTTGTAACCGGCTTGTTCAATCGCTTCGAGGATGGATTCGAGGGCCTCTTCATTCGATTTCAGGCTGGGCGCAAAGCCGCCTTCGTCGCCGACGGCGGTCGAATAGCCGCGCTTTTTCAGCACGCCTTTCAGCGTGTGGAAGACTTCCG
>JANOWX010001220.1:0-9465 GCA_031418175.1 Acidobacteriota bacterium
CTGGCCCTGGCCGCGCTGGTGATGCTGGCGCTGGCGGTCTATGTGCTTCGGCTGGATCGCGTCGCGGGGCTATTCGTAGATGACGGCTGGTACATTTTGCTGGCCCAAGCCATGGCGACTGGCCAAGGCTATACGCTCACCAATTCGCCTTCGCCAGGCATCTTGCCGCTCTATCCGCCGGGCTTTCCGTTTCTGCTCTCGCTGCTTTACCGGCTCTATCCGCACTTTCCCGAAAACGTCTGGCTGTTCAAATCGTTTTCAATCGCGGCGCTGCTGGGCGCGGGCGCCTTGGTTTACCGCTTCTTCACGCAAGTGCGCCAGACGCCGCCGCCAGTCGCGTTGGGGATCACCGCCGTGACCTTGCTCTGTCCGTCGTTGGTGATGCTGACGACTTCGACGGTGATGGCCGAGGCGGTCTTTACCTGCAATTTGCTGGCGACGATTCTGGCCGTTGAAAGCGGTGTGCGGTCGGTTAAAGCTGGCGGCCAGGCCAAGGGCCGCGCATTCAAATTCATCTTGCTGGGCGCAGGGTTGGCGGCGTTCGGATTTTTAATTCGCTCGATTGCCGTCGCGGTCATCGCGGCCATTGTGTTGTACCTGCTCAAAGAACGGCTGTGGCGACCGGCCGTATTGTTTGCCGCCACGGTTGTAATGCTGTTGGCGCCCTGGCTGCTTTACACGCGGGTGCACGCGCCGACGGCGGCCCAGCGCGCCGAACAGGGCGGCCACGTCACCCTCAGTTACACCACGCAATTCTGGCAAAAGCGCGCCAGTGTGCCCGAACTCGGCGCCATCGGCCTCAGCGGCTTGCCCGCGCGCGTGGCCTGGAATGCGCAAGACATCATCGGCCGTGACATCGGGCGCATTCTGGCGACGCCGATTTTCGAGGCGTTGATTGATCCGTACAAAGAAGGGCAAAAATACGAAGTCAAATACGGCATCAGCCACGGCAGTAATTGGATTTTCTCGTTCTTGCTCAGCGCCATCGTCCTGCTCGGCTTCATAGCCGCCGCGCGCGCACGCCTCACGCTGGCCGAAGTCGTGGTCGTTTGCTCGCTGGGCATCACCTTGCTGTGGCCTTGGGAGACGTACCGCTTCGTGCTGCCGTTGGTGGCGTTCATTGCCTTCTATTTTGTGACGGGTGTGCGCTGGCTGTTTCAATGCGCGCGGCGTTCGGCTTCGCTGGCCGCGCAAACGAGGCTGATGGCGGGCAGCGCGGCCTTGCTGGCGGTGATTAGTTTGGCGGGCCACACGCGTTACATCATCAATGCGAACAGCGCCTCACCGCTGGAGCGTCCGCAGTGGTTGCAAATCTTTGCCGAAGCCGAAAGAATGACGACGTGGATTAAGCAATCCATTCCCGCTGACGGCATCATTACAACACCGAATCCGCCCTTGATTTATCTGTACACGGGCCACAAAACGGTTGCGCTCGACGCGCCCGCGCTCAACTGGGAGAACTGGAACAAGGTGGGCGTGCGGTACATGGTGCAGGCTTCGGCCTATCCGGAGCCGCTTGATCCGGCAGAGGCGAATTACAAAACCATCTACCGCTCACGCAGCGAGCTGAGTTTCCGCGTGCTCGATCTGGGTGATCCGGCGCGCCGCCCGGCCTGGGGCGCAAGCGCGCTGGCACAACCATAGAAATTGGGTTTCAACACAAAGGGACAAAGCAGCAAAGGGACAAAGTAATTTGAAGCTAGTGCGAATTAAAGTTCTTGGCTAGCAATAAACAAACGTCGCCACGCCCCTGGGAGCGCAGTCCTTCCAGGCTGCGGGTCTGGGCCGAAAGCTCACTTGGAAGACGAAAGGTTTATCATTGCGGCCCGCAGCCTGGAAGGACTGCGCTCCCAGGAATTACACACACCCTTCAAGTAATTTACCGGTACAGCCCAAATTCAAATCTTTGTCCCTTTGCTTCTTTGCCCCTTTGTGTTGAAAAAGCCTGCCCAGTTGAAGCCTTGCAATGCAAAGCCCCGACGACCCCCAGCCGTACTGGCTCACAGCTTTCCAACATGACGACCGCGCAAAAGAGCGGCTGGCACAGCTTTTCCTCTGCCTCTTACCCGCGCTCTTTTTCTGGCGCGAAACGCTGGGCTGGAAGACGCTCGCGGATGGCGATGCGCTCTTCTGGTTTTATCCCGCCTATCAATTCGTTGCCGAACAGCTACGCGCCGGCAAGCTGCCGTTGTGGAATCCGTTTATGTACAGCGGCACGCCGCTCTTTGCCCAATGGCAGGCGGGGGTGTTCGATCCGTTGAACTGGCTCTTTCTGCCGTTCGGCGTGACCTCGCGGACGATGACGATCGTGCAGGAATTGGCCTACGCCACGGGCCTGTTGGGGATGTTCCGTTACACGCGCAGCCTGTCATTGAATCGTCGCGCCTGCGTCGTTGCCGCAGTGATTTACGCACTCAGCGGATTCGCCGTCGCCCGCGTCATCTATCCCGGCTTCCTGCACATCTTCGCGCTCACGCCTTGGGTGATTTACACGATTGAAGCTTTGCGGCAACGTCCTTCGTGGCGCATGGCGGCGCTGGGCGCAGTGCTGGTCGCTTGGCAACTGTTCGCCGCGCATCCGCAGCCGTTTGCTTACGGCGCGTTGTTGGCAGGCGCTTATGCGTTGTTTCGCTTACGGCTTGAACCAAGACCTAAACAAAAACCAGGGACGGACGCGGCCCAAGCGCATGGAGTTCAGGCTTCAGCCTGTCTTGGAGAGCCCGAACACAGGCTGAAGCCTGAACTCCATGCGCTTGGGCCCAAGGCTTTTGACTCTGCGCATTCCGCATTCCTGTTTTTGCGCCAAAGCATTTTGGTTTATTTCGGCGGCGTCGCGTTGGCGGCGATTCAAGTGCTGCCAGCGGCTGAAACGGCAATGCAATCGGTGCGGCAGGATTGGCCCTTTGAATTGTTCACGCTCAACTCGCTGCACCCGGCGTCGCTGTTGGTCATGCTTTTTCCGTTTTGGCACGGGCAGGGAAGGGGTATTTATGGGATGGGGTACTGGGGCGTCTATTGGCACCATTACGAAGCGCAGATTTATCTGGGCGTAATTGCAATGTCGTTGGCGGGCGCGGGCGCTTATGCGGCGTGGCGACAACGCTCGCACCCTTGGAGTGTCGCCAGATTTTGGAGCGTCGTGGCAGTCGTTGGCGTGTTGTTATCGCTGGGCCGTTACGTAGAGCCGTTGGCGCGCCTGCTGCATCCCGTGCCCATCATCGGCCACTTTCGCAGCCCCAACCGTCATTGGATGGAAGTCGTTTTTGCCGTCGCCGTCTTGGCTGGGTTTGCCGTTGACCGGCTGTTGCGCCCGGAATGTGTGGACGAAGCAGTGCTGCAACGGCGGCTGGCGCGCGTGGCGCAAGTCCTGGCGGTCGCGTTGACGTTGATTTGTTTGTTGGTCGGCGGCTTTGTGCTGTGGAATCGTACGGCGGCGGAACAGTTGTTGTTGCCGCTGCGCGATATGAGTTGGGTGCAGCCGGGCTTCTTTCAAAAGGGCGGGCCGGAATTTTTTGTGCCGATGCTGACGGCGGTCGTGTTGTGCGCGGCCTTGCTGCTTTTTTTGCGCGCGCCGCAACGTGGACGCTGGTTCGTGGTGCTGTTTGTGGCAATGCTCGGCGACTATCACTTGTATGCCTTCTTCGGGCCGATCAATAACGACGAAGCGCATCTGGAAGAGCGCATCGGGCGCGCGCTGCCGCCGTCGCTGGCCGCGCAACAACGTGTGTTGGAGCCGTTTCGTTACCAGCAGATGCTCAATCCCACGACGGGCGAGTTCAATCCCTTCTGGCTTTACGGTCACGAATTGGCGAGCGGCTACGATCCGATTCTGAATACGCGCTACAAAACATTCAGCGGCATTGATGAAGCCGGGCGCAGCTATTTGCCGACGCTGCTCAAGGCGCAAGACCGCACGCTCGATCTGCTCAACGTGCGTTACATCCTCGTTGCGCCCAACTTCCTGACGCCGCCCGCGACCGCCGCCGATGCGGGCTTGAATGATCCGGCGCACTGGCGCGAAGTGCCGAACGACAGCACGGTCAATTGGTATAAAGACATGAAGGTTTATGAAAACCTGCGCGCCTTGCCGCGCGTGTGGCTGGTCGGCCAGGTGCAAGTGGTGGCGAATGAATACGACCAACTGCGGCTGATTCGCGGTGAAATGCCCGCTGAAATAAAAGATGCGCAGGGCAGGGAATTCGACCCGCGCCAGACGGCCCTGCTCGAAGCAAGCGCGGCAGACAAACCGTGGGCGCAACGCATGAAACAATCTAGTGGCGCTGTCGGGACGGCGCGCATTGTCGAGCGTTCAAACGATCGTTTGCTGATCGAAACCGATGCCACGAACGATGCACTGTTAGTGTTGAGTGAGATGGCCTATCCCGGCTGGCAGGCGCGCGTGGATGGACAAGCGGTTGAATGGCAGCGCGTGAATTACATTTTGAGCGGCGTGCCGGTAGCGGCAGGCAAGCATCGGGTCGAGTTTTTCTATCAGCCCCAAATGATAAAAAACGGGGCGGTCGTGACGCTCACGACCGCCCTGGGGTTGTTGTGTTTGGTGGTTTGGGAGAGTTGGAAACGCCGCCAACTTACGGGCGCGGGCGTTTCGGTTTAACCGGCTCGTCTTTTTTGTCACCGGGCTTTTCTTCGGGCTTCTTCTCGTCTTTTTTGTCGGCGGGTTTCTCAGCCGCTTTCTCGCCAGGCTTGCCGGGTTCGGTTTTCGGTTCGTCTTTGAGCTCTTCGACGCCGGTGATTTTCACGTCGGATTGGAATTGCCGGTACTCTTTGTATTTGACGACCATGCGCACGTGGGCCGAACCGCCTTCCTCAAAATAGAGCGTATCGTCGCTGTAGGTATAGGTCGGAAACCAATAACGCCCGTCAATGTTTTCGCGGTAAGTCTCGAACTTCGGGAAGCGCTGTTTGAATTCGGGCACGACCTTGCCTTGCGATTTGACGACTTGCAGGTCCTGGTCATCCACCCAGATGCGGCCTTGGAAGTACTTGCCTTCGATCTTTTGCGACTTCATCCGGCGCAACTCGTTTTGATTGCCCAAGACTTTCGGCATCACGTCAAAGACATAGGTGCTCAGGTCGTCCACCTTTTCCTTGCCGACATAACTGACGGTGTAATTCGGCAATTCCTGCGTGGTCAGCGCGAAGGGTTGCAAATTGATGAGCGCGTTTTTGTCTTCGGCGGTAAACGTCAGCCCCGCATCGCTCAGCGTAGGCTGCGGCGCGCGCAGAATGCGCTGTATCCGTTTGCCCGCATCGTTAAAGACAAACTCCGAGACTTCATAAAGTTCGCCCGAGACCGTATTGGCGGGGCCGAGCACCTGCACGCGCGATTCCTGTTTGTAGGCGTATTCTTTCCAGGTTTCGAATAACTCGCTCTCGCGCGCGGTGAACTGCTTGATGATTTCGTCAGGCGTGAGCGCCTTGTTCGCCGCCGGTTTGCTTTGCGTCTGGGCCAGCGACGGACGATTGACCGCCACAAGCCCCACACTCAGCACCATCGTCAAAGCCAGCATGAAATGTTTCATCTCGATTTTTCTCCCTTCAATTTCCCGCTCAAACTCGTCAATGAATGACCGCCAAAAAAGCGGGCCTTTGGCGAAGCAGTATAGTCGTTGCGTGGCCTTTCGTCACACCGGCGCACGGCACGCCGGATAGAACGGCCAACCGCGCAAATGATGCAATCAGACAGAAACATTTTCGTTGGCAAACCGGGGCACGCTAAAAGCTGGATTTCAAATGCATGGAGTTCAGCCTTCAGGCTGTCCGGGCGCGCAACGCGCGCCAAACAAGCTAAAGCTTGAACTCCATGCTTTTATGCTGACAGGCACTTCTAGCGCACCGTGCCGCCAAAAAAGCTGCCAGAAAGCCTCGCTGGCAAAATCAAGCTTGCTATTGCAGAATGCCTCACTTGGTTTGAAGCCATCTGTTCAACCAGAGAATGATTCACCATGGCAACCACAAACACCCAACCAGGACAAACGGCCCCGCCGATTGATTTGCCCGACCAACACGGCCAGCGCTGGCGTTTGCAAGACCAGCGCGGCAAAGTCGTCGTGTTGTTGTTTTATCCGGCAGACGAAACGCCCGTGTGCACCAAACAGATGTGCAGCGTGCGCGACAACTGGGAACGTTACCGCGCGGCCGGCGCCGAAGTCGTCGGCCTCAACACCGATTCGGTTGAAAAGCATCAGCGTTTCGCCGCGCATCACAATTTGCCATTGCGCTTGCTCTCAGACGCCGATGGCAGCGTCGTGCGCGCTTATGATATGAAGCACTTCTTCGGCACCAAACGCGGTGTAGTCGTGATTGATCGCGACGGCGTCATCCGTTACCGCCGCACCGTGTTGCCCATCTTTCGCCCCACGGATGACGAAGTGCTGGAAGCGATTAAAACCGTGCTGCAATAAGCGGCGCGGCGCACCGCGCGCGTCGCCTATCCGTACTCAAGATTTATGCCTACTGACTTGCCCGCAATCATTGACCCAACAGCCCCCGACACCGCCGACACCAATTCCGCCCAGCGCCTGCAACAACTCATCAAGGAATTGAGCGTCGAATTCATTTCGATCCTCGATCTCGATGAATTGATCGAACGCGTTGCCGAGCGCTTGAAAGAGGTCATTGACTACAAATTCTTCAACCTCTTTCTCGTAGATGAAGTGCGCGGCGGGCTGGTTTGGAAAAAAGCCATCGGCTATCACCCCGACGCCGTCGCGCGCCATGAAATCATCCCCTTTGACCGCAGCATTGCCAGCGCCGCCTGGCGCGAAGGCCAAACGATTAACGTCGGCGACGTGCAACGCGACGCCCGTTATTTCCCCGTCGCCACCGAAGGCGACAACGTGCCGCGTTCTGAAATCGCCGTCCCGCTGACCGTCGCGCGCGAAAGCAAGATCGTCGGCGTGCTGACCATCGAAAGCGCCGAACCCGACTATTTCACGCGCGAACACGAACGCGTGCTGAACGTGCTCGGCAACCATCTGGCCATTGCGCTCGAACACGCGCGCGTTTACGACGAATTGCGCCAGCGCACGCGCGAATTGCGCACGCTGATCGAGATCGGCCACGAGATCACTTCGATCCTAGACTTGGATCGCCTGCTCAAATCCGTCGCGCCGCTGTTGGATCGCGTCATCAACTACGAATTCCTGCTCGTCGGTCTGATTGACGAAGCGCGCCAGGAATTCGTCTGGCACATCGAATACGGCTATGGCGTAGCGAAACGCGAGCGCGCCAGCCGTTCGCCGCTTGAGCAGGGCGTCGTCGGCCGTGCCGTGCGCGAGCGCCGCACGCAAATCGTTTGCGACGTGTTGCGCGATCCTGATTATTTCGTGACGGATGTCTGGCGCGATCAGGGGCAACGTTCCGAAATCGCCGTGCCGCTGATTTACGAAGAGAAGGTCATCGGCGTCGTCGCGCTCGAACACAGCCGCACCGGCGCGTTCAACGAATACCAGGCGCGCATTCTGGAAAACATCGCCAACCCGCTGGCCATCGCGCTGGTCAACGCCAAACTTTATGCCCAGCACGTCGCCCACGAGCAGAGCCTGGAAAACGAAATGCTGATGGCGCGCGATGTGCAACGCGCGATGATGCCTGACCCGCTCAACTTGAAAGGCTTCGACATTGCCGCGCGCCTGAAACCGGCCTTGAACCTGAGCGGCGATTTTTACGATTACATCCCGCTCTCTGAAAACCGCATCGGCATGCTGATCGGCGATGTGGCGGGCAAAGGCGTGCGCGCGGCGATGGGCATGGCCGCCTCGCGCAGCCATTTGCGCAGCGCGGCGCGGCGCGGCGGCGGCCCCTCGCGCGTCTTGCGCGACGCCAATACGCGCTTGCACCGCGACCTCAAAGGCAATCTGTTGCTGACGCTGGTTTACGGCGTGCTCGACACCGAAGAGAAATCTTTCCAATACTGCAACGCCGGCCACAATCCGCCCTATCTGGTGCGCGCTTCTGGTAAATGGAAGCCGCTCAAAGCCGGCGGGCTGTTGATCGGCGTCTTCGACAAACAGCAATACAAGACCGAAACGCTGCTGCTGGAAAAAGGCGACCTGCTTTTCTTTTTCACCGACGGTTTGAATGAAGCGCGCCGGCACGACCGCCACGAATTCGGCGAGCAACGACTGGTGGATTTTCTGGTCGCCAATCGCCATCAAAAGGCCTCAGCGCTGGTGGATGCCGCCGTCAAACTGGTGCGCGACTTCACCGGCAGCGAAGAGTTGCAGGACGATCTGACCTTGGTGGCGCTCAAGGTTTTGTAAACTCAAACTCAACGCCGCCGTGTGATAAACTCCGGCGCGGAGGTGAAACAGTGCCAACCGCAGTCGTCCGACTCAATCCCGATTTGCAACGCGAAATCGAAGCGATTCGCCACCACGCTCCCAACGCGCCCGCGATCACGATTAATCCCGAACGTCTGGGCGGTACGCCAGTCATCGGACTCAGCCGTGTGCCGGTGGGTGTTTTACTTGATTACCTGGCAACCGGCGAGACGCTTGAGGCTTTTCTCAAAGACTACCCCACCGTAGACCGCGAAAAAGCAGTGGGCGCCTTGGATGCGCTTAAAGAGGCATTGGAAGACAGTTTAATCGGCGTGCGGATTGATTACTGATGAAGCTGCTATTTGACGAAGACACGCCGGAAAAGTTGCTGCGCGGTTTTCAGCCCCACGACTGCACGCACATCAATCGCACGCCGCTAAAGGGTTTGAAGAATGGCCTGTTGCTGGCGGCTGCCGCGCAGGATTTCGACGTGCTGGTCACGGCCGATTCCAATCTTTATCATCAACAGACAGTCACGCGTTTTGACCTTGCCGTAATTGTGCTGAGAGCCTTTCGTACCAAGCTGGAATTTTTGCTGCCTGCTGTGCCCGAAGTGTTACGCGCCATTGAAACGATTCGTCCGGGCGAAATTGTTTTTGTTTACGCCGATGTTCAATCGGAACTGCGCGACCGCCGCAAGGGCAAGGGACGATTTAAGCGCGCTTAGCCAAGCTGTCGAATGGACTGAGAAACCGCTCGAATTCTCGATCAGTAAAACTATCCACGACCAGGTTTGCCTGTTGCAATGCCTCAGTCGCAAAGCTGGTGGTCACCGCCACACAAACATTCCCGTCCGCTTGGCCGCTTCCACCCCGGCAATCGAATCTTCGATCATCAGGCACTCGTCTGGCTGAATGGGCTGCGGCTGCGTTTCGTTCAAACGCGACAACGCTTGCAAAAAGCCAGCCGGCACGCAGCTCGCCGGTGCCCTGGCCGCCGCAGCCGATCAGGCCGAAGCGGATGCGGTTGTTGGCGCCGGGCACGCGGGCTTGCGCGGCGGCGGAGTCGCGGATGAATTGGCGGCGATTCGGTTTGGTCATAGGTTTGCTCCTGTTTCTCCCACGAAGCCACACGAAGGGACACGAAGAAAGCTGGGCGAACGTGGCTGGCTTTCTGCGTG
>JANOWX010001221.1:0-3205 GCA_031418175.1 Acidobacteriota bacterium
GGTGACACCGTGGAGCGCGCGCCGAATAAATCTCAACTTGCCCGGTTGCGTGAGGCCATCCGCGCAGGGTTGTTGTTATCCACACCGTCGTTGCAACCGCTCAAAGAACATCTGGGTGATTTGCAGCAACGCCGCGCCGCGCGCGTGCAATACGAGCGCGCTCGGATCGGAGGCAAAGATTTCTTCACCTGGTTGAAAGGGCGCACAGAACTGACCTCGCAAGACGCTTGGGAGAATGAATTCTGCCGTGACCCAAACAAACTTCCAGCCATTGGCACTACCAAAGCTGAAATTACCTCCGCGTTGCGCGACGAATACACGCTGCGTTACCTCGACGCGGTGATCGTGCGCACGCTGAAACAGCAGCGC
Source organism: Acidobacteriota bacterium (assembly GCA_031418175.1). GTDB lineage: Bacteria > Acidobacteriota > Blastocatellia > RBC074 > RBC074 > JACPYM01. Next base: position 370 of record JANOWX010001221.1, read on the forward strand.
GCGGATGACGAAAACCTAACACAGGAGGAAAGACGCGATGGCTGAGATGTGGTCGAGTGAGAAAGCGCGCGGCATCCTTGAACGAATCGTGATCGAGGGCGATCTGGTCTTGCAGACGCCCGCGCATTTTGGCAACGGCGACAGCGACGAGCTGACGGACATGCCTTTGTTGCTCGATTCCCGCGCAGAGGCTGAAGGCCGGATTTGTCCGTTGCTGACCGGGGCTTCTATTGCAGGCGCATTGCGGAGTTACCTCAATGCGGCGGAACACGGTTATGGCGTAAAGCCTGATCGAGAGTCGCTGAGCGCGCTACTCTTCGGTGTCGCCAAAGGCGAAGACGAAGGCGAACAAAGTCCGCTGATTGTTGAGGACGCCCTGTGTAAAAACAGCCCGTTCGGCATTGAATTACGCGACGGCGTGATGCTGGATGCTGCTTCGCGCACTGCTGCCGACAAAACGAAATTTGATTTGCAGTTGTGGCAGGCCGGAACCAGTTTTCCGTTGCGCTTTGAATTGTGCGTGCGCCAGCACCGTGATCCGAACCATGCCGTCACGCTCAAACAAGCACTGGCGACGGCGCTGACCGGGCTGAACAACGGCGCTATCACACTCGGCACACGCAAGCGGCGCGGTTACGGCAGCGTCAACGTCAATAACTGGCGTGTCAAAAGTTATGACCTTGGCAATTCAAACGATTTGCTGGCCTGGCTTGAACATGGCAGCCGTAAGCTGGTTGAGCAGGGCGTTCCGACCACACCCGATCCGGCCCGCGCGCTGGGTGTGATGGCACGTGAAGTGCAAAGCCATCATTTTCACTTGCTAGCCACCTTCTGGCTGGACGGCTCGCTCCTGATTCGCTCCGGCGGAAGCCAGGCCGGTGAGCCTGACATGGTGCATCTGCATACGCGCACCGTCGGCAGCGACGCGCAGCCATTTCCCATCCTTTCCGGCACGAGCCTGGCCGGAGCATTGCGGGCGCGGGCTGGCAAAATCGCCAACACCATTACGGCTGGCGATAGTAATCGCACCAAAAAACTGATTGATGATCTTTTCGGACAGACGCGGCAAGCCAGTCGCATTCGAGTCAAAGAGCATCCAGTCAAAGAAGCCAGAACCGATCTAGTGCAAGCGCGCGTCAGCATTGACCGCTTTACGGGCGGCGCGCTCGACACGGCGCTTTTCAATCAACAACCCGCTTTCGCCAAAGAAAACACGACCGTCAAAGTCGAACTTGACCTGTTCGCCCCAAGCACAGCAGAGGTCGGCTTGCTCTTGCTGTTGCTCAAAGACCTGTGGACAAGTGATCTGCCGCTGGGCGGAGAAAGCAGCGTTGGGCGCGGCAGGTTGCTCGGCAAAGAAGCTGTTCTGGCACACGCCGAAGCCGGCACGATCAAGCAATGGTCGTTGCGTGCGCTTGACCGCACAGGCGCAGAGGTCGAAGTCACCGGCCACGCTCAAGCCGAACTGGAAGACTATGTTCGCGCACTTTGGCGTGAGCTTGGACAGAGCGATGAAGAGGAGGCCGCATGAGCATTCAATGGCAACGCCGCATCCGCCGACAACCCGCCCGGCTGGTTGAGCCGTTCACCGTCGCAACGGCGGATTTGCAAAACCCGGCAGAGTGGTTGCAAACCCAGGCGCAACAGCACGAGTTGAAATGGCTACTCGCGCATTCTGATGACGGCGTTAATTGGGGACGTTATGACGCCGAGCGGCAAAAGCTCTTTACCTCGCGTGGGGTATTGGATGAACAGCTTGCGCTCACGCCGGAGCGTTCTCCGCTGCTGAAGGAACTGCGGCAGGCCGACGCCGCCATTCCTGCGTTGCGGGTAGAGACGCTGCAACAGGCGCGCCTGTTTGCCGCCCACGCCGAGTTATTGCTCTGGCGTGATGGCGATCAGCAATTCCACGCGCGGTTGATTCGAGATGAAACAGACGAAGCTAAGGCAGACTGGCTTGACGCTTTTGACGAAGCGCAGATGCTATGGGGTACGCACGGCATAGCACTGCCTGAAGGTTTCACCTTGCTGCGAGACGGCGCGCAGGGCTTGCGTCACGCTGTCCCCTGGCTGTGCCGGATGGATTCAGCCGTTGAAGGAAAGACTACGCCGCCGCAGTTGGTAGTACGCCATTATCTGGCGCGGAATGAAGATTGTGCGCGTGTGGCGTTGAGCCGACTTACTTGTTTGCAATAGGAGGAAAGACAATGAGCGATAGAAAGTTTGTCAAACCGATAACTCACAAAAATCCGGCGCTTGCTGGTCGCCGCTCAAATGCCCCTTATAACTTTGTTCCGTTGCCGGAAGCAGTTGTGACTGCTGTTGATGACGCAAAGCAGCTACCAAATCATAATACTTACACCGATGACCGCTACCATCACACGGGGTACTTCGACGTGACTTTGACCACAAAATCACCGCTTTATGTGCGCTGCCCAGTTACACGCCTCGAATTTGAACGGGACGAGTGTGACCAAGATCGCCACGGCAGAGAGATTAATGATCAGACTCGTTATGGTGATCGCGTCAAAAATACACCGCATTTCTTTTACACCGCCAATCAGTCGCAGCCTGTCATTCCCGGAAGCAGTTTGCGCGGAATGTTGCGGAGCCTGTTGGAAATTATCAGCTACGGGAAATTGACCAGACTGTCGGGTAAGCATCTCGTTTATCGCGGTGTGGGTGATGCGACCGCACTTGGCGCTTGGTATCGGGAACAGATGCTGGGGGCAAACAAGTCTGTTACTCCTACAGCCATTCATCTTGATTATCCGTCGCAGCGCCTGAAAGGTGGCTTTCTCTGTCGGCATAATGGCGAGTGGGCAATACGTCCGGC
>JANOWX010001222.1:0-11250 GCA_031418175.1 Acidobacteriota bacterium
TGATCTTGAGCTGCATCGGGTAGCCGAGCCAGCCGAAGATGTCTATGTTGTCCCAGCCTTCTTTGTTGTCGCCGCGCGGCGGGTAGTAGTTGATCCGCACCAGATGCGTGAAGTCGCTGTAAAGGTCGGGATAAACCTCCGGTTGCAGGATGTGTTCCAGCACCGAGAGTTTGGATTCCTCTTTGGTTTTGAATGAGCCGGGATCGTCTAGGACTTCGCCATCGCGGTTGCCGAGGATGTTGGTCGAATACCAGCCGTGCAGGCCGAGCATGCGCGCCTTCAATCCCGGCGCGATGATCGTCTTCATCCACGTCTGGCCGGTTTTGAAGTCCTTGCCGCAGACGGGGACGTTTTGCTGTTCGGCCAGTTGCCGCAGCGCCGGAATGTCTACGGTCAAGTTCGGCGCGCCGTTGGCGAAGGGCACGCCGGATTTGAGCGCGGCATAGGCATAGATCATCGAAGGCGCGATGGCCTTGTGATTTTCGCGCAGGGCCTTTTCAAACGAAGCGAGCGTTTTGTGCACCGCTTGTTCTTTGATGAAGACCTCGGTCGAGGCGCACCAGACCAGCACCAACCGCGCGCATTTGTTCTTGCGTTTGAACTCGGCGATGTCGGCCATCAGTTGCTCGGCGAGTTCGAACTTGTTCTTGCCCGTCTTGACGTTCGTGCCGCTCAGGCGTTTGACGTATGCCTGATCGAAGACGGCGGGCATGGGTTTGACTTTGGAAAGTTGCGGCTTGAGTTGCAGCAACAGTTCTTTCTCAAGCACGCCCGCATGCATGGCCGCGTCGTAACAGTTTTCGTCAAAGATGTCCCACGCGCCGAAAACGATGTCGTTCAGATCGGCCAGCGGGACGAAGTCTTTGATCAGCGGCGAACGGCCTTCGGTGCGTTTGCCCAGCCGGATGGTGCCCATCTGTGTCAGGCTGCCGATGGGTTTGGCGATGCCTCGCTTGATGGCTTCGACGCCCGCGATGAAGGTGGTCGTGACTGCGCCGAGGCCGACGCAGAGCACGCCGAGCTTGCCTGTGGCGGGAGCGATTGGTGCGCCTTTCTCGATCATATAGAAACTCCTTGGTAGTGGTTCGGTCTTGCGCCGAACGGTCAATCCAAAATCATTCAATTCAAATGGGCAACCCGGATGAAGATGATTGAAATAGCTGAACGGAGAATGGCAGTCTGCGCGCGGGCTGTCTTGCGCGATCTTGCTGAATGTTGGCGTTGGCTTGCTCTGAAGGGAAAAGCCGGAACTGCGCTTGCAATCAAAGCTTCAAAACGTACAATAACCGCGCAGTCAATGACGACCTGCTTTTGGCTGCCCGTTTTGAACCCAATCTCTTACATCAAAGTCACGAAGGAGCAAGAAAAGAATGGCAACCTATGTCATCACTGAACCGTGTATCGGAACCAAAGACACCGCGTGCGTAGACGTTTGCCCGGTGGATTGCATTCACCCGCGTAAAGACGAAGCCGAATTCGACAGCACCGAAATGCTTTATATCCATCCTGATGAATGCATAGACTGCGGCGCGTGCCAACCGGCTTGCCCGGTCGAGGCGATCTTCCGCGATGAAGACGTGCCCGAACAATGGCAGCATTACATCGAAATCAACGCCGCATATTTCCGCTAATAGGATTTCAAGGGGAAGCATTTCCTACTATTAGCAAGGCCGCTCAATCAGAAGCGCACGGTGAACTTGTCTGACAGGCAACGTTCGTCGTGCGCTTTTTTGTTACTGCAAGCGTATGCAACTCAGCCGGGTTTTAATCTGCCTGCCAGTTTTTTTTCTTGACACTTTCAAGCAGCACAAGGTATCTAACCGTAGCATCCTTACCGAATCTGCTCCCACGTTCGATTCGCCCCTAATTCTTTTGGCCCCTAGATCCGTTATTGACATTGGCTCCTTGAAGTTGAAGCGCTGTTATTTTGGCGGTGCTTCGCTTTGCTATTTTTGCTAGGACGAACGGCGCGGTTGTTACTTTCCTCTCCCACGAATTTGCCTCGCATCCCAATCCGCTTAGCGCCTGAATCTCCCAGCTCTTATTCCTGATCAAAAATTTACTTGGTCGGCGTGTCTCTTGAATCCCCACAGGAAATGCCCCGCGCGAGCTTGTTTAGCAAGGCGTTGGCTGGCGTTGGCGCGTCCAGGCGTGCCGCTGCTGGCCATTGGCAGCGCTGAATTCGCCTAACAAACTCGCAGCGGAGCAAGAGAAATCTTAGGAGGAAAATATGGTGCCAGCAATTAAGTTTGGTAGTAGGCAAGAAAAAGCATCTCGTGTATGTGGCCGTGTAATTAATTCGATGCGGCTTAGCCGTCTGCAGCGTTGGCTGGGTATCGAGTTATCGCGCGCCTTTGCGTTGATGATTACGCTGGGTTTGTTACTCGGCAATTTCAGTTTTTATGCGCGCACAGCCGCGGCTGCCGCGCAATCCATCAGCTTGCAAGCGGCGGCCAGCTCGGATACGCAGATCAGGTTGAACTGGCGCATCAACAACGCTGGCTCAATTAACAAGATCAATATCTATCGAGACAGCGGGCAGGGAAACGAAAACTATCAGTTCGTCACGTCAGTGCTGCCGCAAGCCGTCAGTTATGTTGACCAGAATTTGTCGCCGGGAGTTTGGTACAACTACATCATTCGGACTGTCGCGCCGGGCGGCGTGCTGCTTTCGACCCCGTCAAATCAGGTGACGGCGCGTACGTTAGGCGTTGTAGCGACACCGACGCCTGTGCCGGTTAGTACACCGACTCCGCAACCGACAGCGACACCAACGCCGCGTCCGAGCCCAACTCCGACACCGGTTGCGACGCCGACGCCGCGTCCGAGCCCAACTCCGACACCGGCTGTGACGCCAACGCCACAGCCGACTCCGCAACCGACTCCGCAACCGACGCCACAGCCCACGCCCGTGGCGACACCCACGCCGACCGGCAATGAGATACTTTTTGCCGTGGGCGTTTCGCCTTCGCAAATCAGGGTGACGTGGTTGCCGAATACGCGGGTGAATTCATTGCGGTTGTATCGGGCTGAGCAAGGCGATCCGAATAACTTTGTGTTACTGACGACGCTGACGATGAATCCGCAGCAGTTCGTGGATTCGGGTTTGAAGGAGAGCACGACTTATTACTACTACTTCAAGACGCCGCTCCCCGGTGGCGGGATACTGCTCTCACCGCCTTCGAATATCGTTGTGGCGACCACTTGGGGGCCAAACGGGCCGAACCCGACGCCCACGCCAACACCCAATGCCACGCCGACTCCCAACGCGACACCGACACCAAACGTGACGCCAACGCCACGCCCAAGCCCAACGCCGGTGGGTACACCGAATCCGGGGCCAACGCCAACGCCAACGCCGACGGGCGCGCCCGGTGGCCCGATTCCGCTAGATGACCAAGAAGCCGAGATGCTCAGGTTGATCACCGCGCATCGTGAGACGCGCTTTCTAGGCACGCTGCGTCCCTCGATTGCTTTGACCAAAGCCAGCGACTTTTTGAGCCGCGATTTGGCGGCGCGAAATACCTTGAGCACTTTCGACAGTTTGGGCCGCGCTGTGCAAACGCGCGCGCGGGCCTTTGGTTACACGCCGAATACCATGCACGACGCGGTCGTGATTTCGGGCAATTTGACGGCGGCGCAAGCGCTTGAGCTCTGGAAACGCGCTTACACCGACAACGAAATCATTTTGAATCCGTCCTGGAAGGTGGCTGGCGCGGGACGCACATTCAATGCCTCGACGAACAAATGGTATTGGGTGGTCGAATTCGCGGCTTACTGGGATAAGACGATCCCCGTGCCGGGCGAAGACGACGATGGGATGGTGGATGGCAATCCATTGATTCGCACGCGTCCGCCCGGTTGGGCGTTGGCCGCCGGGCACCGCTTTAACCACTATGGCGAAGACAATGATTGGTATCAGTCGGTGCATTGCGACGTAGACGATCCAACGCATTACTGCTGGAAAGACGAGCCGCCGCAAGGGAATCCTTCGCTGAACACGCCGTCAAACAGCAGTTACATCGCGGGCTTGTGGCACGTGCAATACACCCTCTCGCCCACCGGCATTAAGCATTACAACGATTACAACGGTTGGGACGCCACCGGTTTCACCATCAGTTTGTGGATCAATGCCAATGGCACTTGGGCGACCCAAGGCTATCGCGCCTATCAACAGCCGACGCCGACTGAATCGGGCTGGTGGACTGTCGTGCACGATGCCGCGCGCGGTGAAGAGATCATCACCTTCACCCGGCAGAACGGGAAACCCGCCTCAACTATTCGCGCGCATGCGGTGCAAGGCGTGCTCACCTTTTTTGCGGTGGACGGCGGAACAGCCATGCAAGGATTTCTCAGGGGCCATCCGGCGGATAGTAATCGCGGCGATGACCCGCAGGTTATTTTGCATCCGGGCGTAAGTTACTTTAACGCGCCGCACGCGCCCTTCCCAGGCTCGCATACTTGCCCGCATTGCGGCGGCCAATAGCCGCTGGGCGAGAGCGCGGCTGGTTTGCAGCCGCGCTCTCGCCCAGTATGGCGCAGGCAATGGCAATTTGCTTGTAGTAGCGCACAAGTTACTTATTGCTGCCGGCGGACGTTGAAATGTAATAGTTGTATTTATCCGCTAGCAGAAAATAAATCTTGACTCTTTCAAGTAGTAAATGTTATTTAGTAAGTGCATCCCGCATTGAGAATCCCAATCAACCGTAGCTCAAGTGCAATCTCACCCTCTCGGTTTTTTAGCAATAATGCCGCAGGTTAATTAGCCGAACCCCAGATTCATTTGAGTTATCAGCCGAATAAAAACGCGAGGAAGAGCAGCGTGGCGCCCCAAGTGCCTTAACCCGTCGCCACCGCCCTCCGTTACCCGTTATCCCCTCACACATTTCCAGTCCGTTCAGGTAGAGTAGGCAGTTCTTTGAGAGGCTTCGTTTAGCGTGCCCGGATATTTTCAGATATTCGCGGTCAAGCTGAGATTGAGGTAAACCTTGGTGTATCTACCCGAATAAAATTGCTCAACCAGAGTCAAACTCCGTTATTAGAGAAGTTGGCCGTGAGTCTGTGCTGGAAATCGTTGCTCCCCATTCTGTTGCTGGAATAACATCCGAGTTATTTTGGCCTGTCATACTGCTAATTCAAATCACGCTTGCAGGTGTGTGCCTGAGTTAGTCGAAGTCTGCCCGCTGCCAAGCGGCAGATAACTTACTATAACTAACAATTAAGTAGAGGAGATTGATATGGTGCCAAACACTATCAGCCCCCGGCAGGAAGGGGTCTGCTCACCGGCAACTAAAACTCGACGCGGGTTCTTTGGCTCGCTCATGTCCGCTGTGCTGACCGTACTGCTATTGGGCAATTTGATGATCTTTGCTCCCAGCCGAGCCGATGCTCAAACGGGTTTCGGCAAGCGCTGGTATCCCGAAACCATCTACCTGGAAGGCGAGCCGCTGACCACTACCCAGATTCGGCTGACTTGGTTTATGAGCAATCAGAACCGCGAGTACACCGAGGTGCGCATCTATCGCGCGAAGCCGCAAACGCCGGATTACTATGAATTTCTCGATATGGTGCGGGCCACGGCTGTTACCTATGTGGATGCTACTGCGAAGCCGAACACGCGGTATTGTTACCTCATTCAGTACCAGTACAAACGCCCGACGATGCTTTCCGGGATATCGAACAAGATCGCGGTGACGACGATGGACCCGAATAACGAGAGCAGCGTGCCGACAAATCCGAATATTCCGCGCTTTACTTCGCAAGACCCCAACGTGCGGAGCGCGGTGAAGACGCTGATGGCGAAGGCCGTAGCCTCGAATCAGATCGAGTTGCGCTGGGGCGCCCCGCGCATGACCAAAGTGGCTTCGTTGCGCATCTTTCGTTCAGCACCGGAAAACCCTACCGAATTCGTGATGATTGATGTTGTGGCGGCAAACAAAACCTCCTGGTTAGATGAATCGGTTTCCCCGAACAAAACCTATTCGTACTTGCTGCGTTACAACATCGGCACCGGCGCGGTGCTCTCTCCGCCCACCAACATTGCCACTGCCACTACGCCGGACGGCCCTGGGCCGACGAAGAAAGCGCGCTTCCTGTCGAATGTGTTGCCGACCAACACCAATACGGCGACCACCAATATCCAGGGCAAACCGGTCTTTTTGCAGCCGGCCTATTTCACGCCGAATGCGATGACTTCGGCGATTCCGCTGGATGAACGCGAAGCGCAGTTTTTGGCTTACCTCAACGCTTATCGCGCCGAAAATGGCGTCGGGCCGGTGCGTCCTTCGATCAATCTGACGCGCGGCGCTGATGCCTTTGCCAAAGACATGGCCAGCCTCGGCGTTGTCAGCAGAAGTGACAGCCAAGGGCGCAATACCAAGACGCGCGCGCGGGCTTGGGGCTACGACGTAGACACGCTTTACGGCACGGTCGCGTTTACAGCGCGTTATACGCCCAATACCTTTATCGAAGCGCTCAAGAATTATCCGGCTGACAACTCAACGTTGCTCGATCCGAACTGGAAGGCCGTCGGCATTGGGCGCGCTTATGATGATGCGGGTACCTATTTCTGGGCGTTGGATTTCAGCGCTTTCTGGGATTACACGATCCCCTTACCGGGCGAAGATGAAGACGGGCGCATTGACGGCAACGAACTCATCCGCACCCGTCCGCCGAAAGCTGCCATCGAAGAAGGCCACCTCATCAGCGGTTACGGTGACGACGGCAAACCTTACTCGCAGTTGCATTGCGACACTACGACCAAGGCTTGCTGGAAGGATCCGGCCGTCGCAGGCAACCCGGCGCTGGACGATGGTTCAGACGCTGATTTCCTGATCGGCACCTGGCATGTCGAACATACGCTCACGCCGACGGGCATCAAACACTCCAACGATGCCAATGGTTATGACCTGACCGAGTTCAATATGAACTTGCAGCTCAATAAGGATGGCACGTGGGTTTCGCAAGGTTTCAAATCCTATCAGAAGCCGGTGTCGGTCGAAGCTGGCACGTGGAAGTCCGTGCACGACATTTCGGCGAACGAAGAGGTCGTCACGTTCAACCGCGATAACGGTTTGCCGGCCGCCAGATTGCGCGTGCAAGCGACCAAAGACACACTGACGTTTTTCGTCGTGGATGGCGGCGCGGAGGCTCGTAACTTCTTCAAATCGCCGGCCTTCGACTATAACAAGAAAGACGACGCGCAAGTCATCTTCAAACCCGGTTTGGCGTTCGTGCTGGGAACTTCGGACGTCTTCCCGGCCAGCAAGCGCTGTGCTTCGTGCCCGCGCTAGTTCTGAAAACTAACCAGGCGAGTCACAACCCAACCGCCTAAATCCTGCAGCGGCTATTGTCTTTCGGGGCAATAGCCGCTGTAGCTTTGGTCACGGACAGATGTTTTGTTATTAGAGTGGTGGGGCCAAAAGTCGTAATCACCGGGCTTTTGGGCGCATTCTGTTACTCCCAAGTTATTTCGAAAATGTGTTCGCCCGGATAGTTTTATTGTTACCAAGGGCGAGTAACTCATTTGTTATTTCAAGCTCGAGTTTAGCGGCAACGCGCCGTTAAAAATAGGCTGGCGGTCGGTTCAGGGGCAGCAGCTCAATGCAAGGGGCAGTGAGCGCCAGTCGCCCGCCTATTCGGTGGCTCACGAGATGCCCGTCAAAACGCGGTTTCAGTTCATACTTGGGGGCAAGCAGGCTGAAGTTGCTGCTGGCATTTCGTGAGCTACCAAATCATTCAGCCTAAACAATCAGCCAGCTTCTCGCTTCAAAGGCAGTTGCAAAAAACAGCCGCCACGATAAACCTCTTCTTTTCTCCAACTCCGGCGTTCAACTTCTACTTTTCAGCCGTTTGCACTACCATACGCGCGTCTACTGGCAACCCTGATCAACCATCCACAAGGAGGAAATTTCATGATGCGTTTCAGCGCGTTCGTCTTCGCTGTTCTGTCACTCGCGCTCGGGTTTTCGTTGGCCCACGTGCAGGCCGACAATTGGCCGCAATGGCGTGGCCCCGCCCGCGATGGCAGCAGTGCCGAAAAGAATCTGCCCGTGAAATGGACGGCGGAAGAAAATGTCACGTGGAAACTGCCCATGCCCGACCGCAGCGGCGCCACGCCAATCATTTGGGGCAACACGATCTTTCTCAATGTCGCCGAAGGCACCACGACCAGTGGCGCGCTCTCGCTCTGGGCGCTCGACCGCACCAAGGGCGACGTGTTGTGGAAGAAGCCGCTGGGCGCCGGCGATGTGCGTATGCGCAAACAGAATATGTCTTCGCCTTCGCCCGTGACCGACGGCAAAACCGTCTGGGTGATGACCGGCACGGGGATGTTGAAGGCCTTCGATTTCAGAGGCAATGAACTGTGGATGCGCGAGATTCAAAAAGATTACGGCAAGTTCGGTTTGAACCATGGCTATGCGTCGTCGCCGCTGCTCTATGACAACGCGCTCTTTGTGCCGGTGCTGCACGGGATGCGCACTGACGACCCGTCGTACCTGTTGCGCCTTGATGCCAAGACGGGCAAGACGGTCTGGCGCATCGAACGCCCGACGCCGGCGGAAATGGAATCGCCCGACTCCTATATCACGCCGGGGCTGTTGCGTAACGGCAATACCGTCGAGATCATCCTGAGCGGCGGTGATTGCGTAACGGGGCACGCCTTGGCGACGGGCCAGGAACTGTGGCGCGCTTACGGCTTGAATCCGCAGAACATTCGGGTCAATCGCATCGTCAATTCGCCGGTCATCGGCGACGGGATGATCTTTGCGGGCAGCCGGGGCAATCCGTATGTGGCCGTGCGGCCGGGCGGTCGCGGCGATGTTTCGCAAACGCACGTCGCCTGGACGACCCCCAACGGGCCGGACGTGGCGACGCCGGTGACGGATGGCAAGTATCTTTATCTGGTGCGCGAAAATGGCACCGTCTATTGCCACGACGCCAAGACCGGGCAAGTGCTGTACGGCCCTGAACGCCTCAAGGCCGCTACCTACAGCGCGTCGCCGGTGCTGGCCGATGGCAAAATTTACGTCACCAACGAAGACGGCATCACCGCGGTTTACAAAGCCGGGCCGAAGTTCGAACTGTTGGCCGAGAACCCGTTGGAAGGCTACTGCCTGAGCACGGTCGCCGTTTCGGATGGGCAACTCTTCATTCGCACCGACAAGTATCTGTATTGCATCGGCAAGCGCGTCAAAAGATAGCTTGCCACGGTACAGCAACCTTTCCAGGTTGCTGGTATTTCCACAAGTCGTACACAGCGGGAACCTCAGCAACCTGGAAAGGTTGCTGTACCGCGCACCACCGAGGAGCCTTCAAAAATGAATCGCCTGAGATTGAGCTTGTTAATCCTGCTGACGCTGGCCGCGCCCGTCCTGGCGCAGGAACAGCGCGCCGCGCAACCGCCGGAAGACCCCACGCAACAACGCCTGCGCGCGTTGGAAGAGCGCTTGCAGTTCATGGAACAGTCATTGCGCAAGGATGGCGACGATCAGATGTGGTTCCAGCGTATGGGCGACATCGCCAACGTGGACAAGGTCAAATACACCGGCCCGCCGCCGCGCGTCATCCCCAACCCGACCGGGCAGGGCGCGGGCAATCCGGTCATCATCAACGCCTTCACCTTCGTGCCGAAAAAGTTTGCCGGCACAAAACTGCCGCTGCTGGTTTACGTGCACGGCGGCGTGCACGGCGATTTCAACACGTCGTCGCTGCACGTCATCCGCGAATTGGTTGAGCAGGGCTACGCCGTGATCGCGCCTGATTATCGCGGCAGCACCGGTTACGGGCGCGGCTTCTGGCAGTTGATTGATTACGGCGGACTGGAGATCGAAGACGTTTTCGCGGGCAAACAATGGGCGGTCGAAAACCTGCCGAACATTGATCCGCAACGCGTCGGCATCCTGGGCTGGAGCCACGGCGGATTGATCTCGCTGATGAACGTCTTCAATCATCCGCAGGATTACAAGGTCGTCTATGCCGGCGTGCCAGTCAGCGATTTGATCGCGCGCATGGGGTACAAGAGCCAAGCGTACCGCGACCTTTATTCCGCGCCCTATCACATCGGCAAGAGCGCCGACCAGAACGTGGCCGAATACAAACGCCGCGCGCCCGCCTGGAATGCCGATAAGCTGCAAACGCCGCTGCTGGTGCACACCAACACCAACGACGAAGACGTCAACGTGCTGGAAGTCGAACATCTCATCAAATCGCTCAAGGCAGCGGGCAAGAAATTCGAGTACAAGATTTATGAGAACGCGCCGGGCGGACACATCTTCAATCGCATTGACACGAAGCTGGCGAAAGAATCGCGGGCAGAGGTGTACCGGTTTTTGGCGGGGTATTTGAATCCTCCCGCTCCTTTGGCCGCCCCATTGGCTGCGCCGGTGAAGTGACTGATGATAGGAGGCATTATGAGCACAACGATAGAGCAACCAGAACAAGCCGCCGCAGTTGCCACGCTGCCTGCGTTCGCCGTGCCGACGGCTGACCGGGCAATTTCGCTGGTCAATGGCTGGCTTTTGCGCGAAGTCGGCACGGCAACACATGTCTCACAGGCTACCTTTAATGCTGTCACCTACAACTGGCATTTGCCGGTGTTGCTGGCCTATCCCGACACAGGGCCAATAGGTGTGATCGGCGATGTCTATGTGCATGCCTTATCCGGGCAATTTACCGGCTCGCCCACCGCGGAAGAGTTGGAACGCCGCGCGATTGAGATGGCCGAGGCGCATGGCTTGATTGAGCCGGACGAGGAAGAATGATTCATTGGTATGCGCAGGAACGCCGTGAGTCTTATGTCCCCGCTTGCATTCGGATGGTCTTGTCCGGCTGCGGTCAGGCTTGGCCGGAAAAGCGCTTGCGACGGTTGCTGGGGCTGACGGCGGCGGGATTGAGCTTGGACAGAGCCTGCCAACGGTTGCGAAGACACGGCGCGCAGGCCGACCTGTACGATGACTGGGATTTGCTGGATTTGCGCGACTGTTTGCGCGCCGGGTGGTTTCCGATTGTCGGGGTTCAGCGCAGTATCTTCGGTCACCCCGCCGCCGCGCACGCCGTCGTGGTCAGTAAAATCAGCAAGCAAGCCGTGTCCGAGTTAGACCCGCTTGGCAATCCGCAACCGCAACAAATCCGGCTCGCCACCTTTGAACTGGCTTGGCGTGACGTTGGTCACCAGGTGCTTGTACTCAAATCACCCTTACGCGAATAGATAAACAAATGCTGCTGCCGAAATCATTGTTGTTGGTTTTG
>JANOWX010001223.1:0-2720 GCA_031418175.1 Acidobacteriota bacterium
GGATGCCTGCGCTTCCAGGAAGCAGCTTGGATACACCGTCACTGAATTCCATCCTTACCGAAACAGCGCTGGCCCAACCAGGCGAACCGTCGCGCGCCACCATCGTGCGGCTGTGCGAGTTGAGCGCGCGGCCTGAACCCGAGTTGGCGCGCCTGGGCACTGACAGCCTCTTTCGGGATGTGGTCGAGCGGCTGAACGATTCGTTCGCGCCAGCAAGCTGCGCCGCCTATGACCGCGTGTTTGCCCAGGTGATCGAATTTTACCGGCGGTTGCCGGTGGGCCGTGAGCTGGATGAACAGTTGCGGCGCTTCGGCTTGCCGGATGAAGCGGCGCTGCTGGAACGCAGGGCGCGCTTGGCGCATCCGTGCTTGCCCGAAACTGGCGAGATTCGCAAAGCGCTGCTGCTCTCGCGCGTCACCGTCGGCGCGGACGTGGCGGTCACGAGCGTGTTGATCGCGGGCTTGCGGCAACGCTACCCGCAAGCTGAAATCGTACTGCTCGGTTCGGCCAAGTTGCGCGAGTTGTTCGGCGGCGCGGCGCGCATACGCGTGCGGGAACTGCGCTACGAACGCGGCGGGACGGTGTTGGCGCGTTTGCAAAGCTGGCTGGCAGTAGTGGCGGCGCTTGCGGAAGAAGCGCAAGCTTGTGCGCCGGACGAATTGCTGGTGCTCGATCCTGATTCGCGGCTGACACAGTTGGGGCTGTTGCCGGTGCTTGAAGATGAATCGCGGTACCTGTTTTTTGAGAGCCGCCGGTTTGGCCACGAGACGGCCTTGCCGTTGGGGCAGTTGACGGCACGCTGGTGGCAGGAAGTCAGCGGCACGTGTGCCGAAGTCTTTCCGCAGCTTGCGCTCACACCCGAACACCGCGCGTTTGGCCAAGGCGTCGCGCAACGCTTGCAGCAAACAGGTCACCGACGCCTTGTCAGCCTCAGCTTCGGCGTCGGCGGCAACCTGGCCAAGCGCGTCAACGAGCAATTCGAGGCGGCGCTGCTGCGGCAGTTACTGCGAGATTCCGCATTGATTTTGGACAAGGGCGGCGCGCCGGAAGAGCGCGCGCAAGTTGACGCGTTGACGGCGGCCTTGTGCGCGGAAGGCCAGCAGGTGCTTGAACTGAACGCCGAGAATGCCGCTGTCAAACTGGCCCCTGAAACAGGCCAACCAGCCATCGTCACTTGGGACGGCAGCATCGGCGCGTTTGCGGGATTGATGGCGGCCAGCGATCAATACATCGGCTACGACTCAGCGTGCCAGCACATCGCGGCGGCGCTGGGCGTGCCGGCGTTGACGGTTTTTGTGAACAGCAACGCGCCGCGTTTTGCCGAACGCTGGCGGCCCTTTGGCAAAGGCGCGGTCGAAATCGTCACCGTCGCGCCCGCGCAAACCGGCGACTGGCAAACCATCCTGCAAACAACGCTCGCCGCCCGGCGGCGTCTGCCCCAAAAGCAAAATGCGGCCCAAAAGCAAAATGCGGATTGAAGCCGTCTGCCTGCTTCAATCCGCAATCCGCAATCTGAAATCTGAAATCTGAAATCGTCTTATTGGAACGAGACCTTGATGCCAAACTTACTGGAGCGTTCGACATCGTTGAGCTTGGTTTTGACGATGACATCCACGTCGGTCTTGCCGAGCAGGCTTTGCGGCAGTTTGGCTTCGATGATGTCGAGGCCGTTGAATTCGCCGTCGGGGGTCAAATCCGGCCCGACGTAAACCAGGCTGGTCTCAAAGTTGGCTTCGCCGATGGTCATGCCGACCAGCGGGCTGAAGCGCCAGCCCGTGCCGAAAACGCGGATGACGTTGGGCGCGGCTTCGGCGCCGACGGCGCAGGGCGGATCGCTCAGCGTCAGCGTGCCGTTGGCATTGCGCGTGCCGCATTTGACCAGCGCGCGGCCTTCGCCATTGCCGGTGGTCGTCAACACGCCGGGCGCGGTATTCAGCACATTCAAACGCGTGCGCAGCAACGTGCCGTTGTTGTCAATGACGACCAGGACTTGTTCAGCCACGGCGACGTTGTTGGGCAGGATGAAGTTGATCTGCTCAGGCGAAACAAAGCTCAGCCGCGCCGCTTTGCCGCCCACACTCACTTTCACGCCTTTCAATTCGAAGGGGAAATTGCTGGCGCTGGCGGTTTCGTTGGCGAGCTTCTCGCCCTGGGCCAGCGCTGCCGAACCGCGCGCCGCCACACCGCCCTCGAAACTGGCGGCATTGGCCACCGTGAAGATGCCGAACTGTTTGTCGGAAAAAGAAGTCGTGACTTTGTTGCTGATGACAGTACCGAATTCGACGGTGAATTCGCTGTCCGTCTTGCCCGCCAGGTCTTTGGTGAGCGGCAAGTTGATTTGATCCAAACCGGCCAAATCGCCCTGCGGGCCGGCATAGACGGGCGTCAAGGTCTGCTCGCCGAATTTCACCGTAATGCCAGAGCCGTTGCGCCAGCCGGTGCCGTAAATAACCAGAAAACCCGTGTCGGTCGCGCTGCCGACTTCGCAGGCCGGATTGGTCAGGACGAAGCTCAGGCCGTCATCCGAAATCCTGCCGCATTGCGCCGTCGCCTTGCCTGCGCCCGTGCCCGTGATCGAAAAGACGCCGGGCGAAACGTCCACCAGCTTCACTTCGCCGGTCGCTTGCAGGCCGTTGTTGTTGATGGTGTAGGGCACCTTGTCGCCGATGCCAATTTGCGCAGGCATCACGAAGTTCACCTGGGTCGGCGAAACGAAGATG
>JANOWX010001224.1:0-2642 GCA_031418175.1 Acidobacteriota bacterium
TCATCGTCTGGGTGCTCGGCCTGGGCGGCTTGCGCACCAGCATCGAAGAGTCCAAGCGCAAATATAAAGTCGCCGATTGGCTGGAGGAACTGGCACGCTGCGAACGCGGGTTCAAGATGCATGCGATGCCGTCCTTTCCCATCGAACGCGCGGACGGGCTGGTCATCGGCTACATCCGCGCGCGGCGCGAACATTTCCGCGTCGTCTTTCGCCAGGCCCTGGGCAGTTATTTCTTTCAGGCCGTGGCGAATGCGGGCGTGCTGGCGATTGGCGGCTGGCTGGTGATCAACCGGCAATTGACGCTGGGCCAATTGGTGGCGGCGGAGATCGTCGTGGTCGGCGTGCTCGAAGGGCTGGAGAAAATCATCAAGCTGCTCGAGAGCTACTATGATCTGCTGACGGGTTTGGACAAGGTCGGCCACTTGACCGATATGCCGGTCGAACGCACGCAGGGCCGTCCGTTGCCTTTCAATCCGCGCGGCGCGGCGGTGGTGTGCCGCAAGGTGCATTTTTCATATGACGGCCAAAGCCAGATTCTGGCGGGTCTGGATTTGACCTTGGAGCCGGGCGAACACGTCAGCCTGGTGGGCGCGAGCGGCGCCGGCAAATCCACGTTGGCCGCGCTGCTGTGCGGGTTGCAGACGCCGGATCACGGCCTGGTGCAGGTCAACGGGATGGATGTGCGCGACGCCAACTTGGACAGTTTGCGCCGCGTGGTCGGGCTGGTCAGCGACGCCAACGAAATTTTCGCCGGCACGCTTGAAGAGAACATTCTGCTGGGCCGCCATTACATTGCGCACGAAGACCTGCAATGGGCGCTCGACTTCGCCAACCTGACCGAAGAGCTGGCGAAGTTTCCGCGCGGCTTGCAGACTGAATTGGTGACCGAAGGCCGCAACCTTTCGCGCGGGCAACGCCAGCGGCTGCTGATCGCGCGCGCCGTCGTCACGCGGCCGCAATTGTTGATTTTGGACGAAGGGTTCACCGGCATTGATGAAAATGACAAGCTGCGCATTTTGGATGAATTTTATAACCCCGACTACCGCTGGACGATCATAGACATCTCGCACGATCCCGAACTGGTGATGCGTTCGCACACCGCGCACGTGCTGGCGCACGGGCGCATCGTCGAATCGGGCCAGCCGTCCGAATTGACGCGCAAGCGCGAATGCGAATTCCGCCAGTTGTTTCCAAGCTTGGGGCTACGTGAAGTGTAGTAAGTAAGTAGTTGGTACGCCCGCGGCTCGCGGGCAGGCGCGTGGCGGTAAACGTGACAATGCCGGAGGGTTCGCTTCGGCCTTCTCCCGTCTGCTACCTAGCCTTGCCCGCGAGCCACTGGCGCACCAAAGGAAAGTGAATGGCTGCTCTGGAAAAGCAAAATGTGATCGAGATGAATTTGGCGACAGTCGCCAAGGCGCACACGCACAAACCGCAAGTGCGCTCCATCGAACTGCTGAAAACGCCGCACACCTTCCGGCCTTTGGCGCTGTCGTTATTCCTGTTGTTGCTGCTGCTGGCGCTCGCGCTGTATTTCGTGCCGTGGCAGCAATCGGTCACGGCGCATGGCAAGGTCATCGTGTTTTCGCCGATGGATCGCCCGCAAAGCATCGAGGCGCAGATTCCCGGACGGCTGGTCAGGTGGAACATCTTCGAGGGCCAAACGGTCAAAACCGGCGATGTGATCGCCGAAATCGCTGACATTGATTCCAAGTTTCTGACTGGCGATCAGGTGCAACTGTTGCAAGCGCAGCGCGCTTTCACGCGCGACGGTTTGCAGCAAGCCGTTGCGCGCGAAAGCGCATTGGCGGCGCAACTGGCCGATCTGGACAGTTCGCGCAACGTCGCCATTCCGGCGGCGGAACAGCGCGCGCGCCAGGCCGAAGACAACGTGCGCCAAGCCGGGCAAAACGTCGAACAGGCCCGGCAGGGCGTCGTCACTTCTGAACTGAACCTGAAACGTTTGCAGGAACTCTTTGACAAAGGGCTGCGCTCCAAACGCGATTTGGAATTGGCCGAACTCGACATCGTCAGCGCCCGGACGCGGCTCGAAAGCCTGCACGCCGCGCTCGATGTGGCGCGCAAAGGTTATCAGGTCGCGCGGCTGGACAAAGACCGCGTGGGCAACGACACGTCCGCGCAACTCAACAGCATCCGCGCCGCGCTGGCCGCGGCGCGTGAGACGATTGCCAAGACCAACGGCGATTTGCAAAAGCTGGGCGTGGACATCGGCAATGTGCAACAGCGCACCGACCAGCGCCTGATCCGCGCGCCGCGCGACGGCAAGGTCGTGCGCGTCAACACCACCGGCATCGGCGAAACCGTCAAGGCCGGCGACGTGCTGGCCGTGCTCGCGCCCACCACGCAGGATCAAGCGGTCGAGTTGTACCTGACCGATTACGACGCGCCGCTGGTTTCGGTGGGGCGGCAGGTGCGCTTGAATTTCGCCGGCTGGCCCGCGGTGCAATTCGTCGGCTGGCCTTCGATCGCGGTGGGCACCTTCGCGGGGAAGGTCAAAGTGATGGACGCCGTAGATGACGGCAGTGGTTGGGCGTGCTTGAGACGACCGCGCAGATCCTGATCGTTCCGCCCTTCTACGAGAATCTCGGTAAGCGCCTCATCAAGTCGCCCAAGGTGTACCTCTC
>JANOWX010001225.1:0-7726 GCA_031418175.1 Acidobacteriota bacterium
TGTGCCCGGCAGCAATCCCTTTTCGTAGTTTGCCTTTTCCACACTGCTTCCCTAAGCTGCGCCCATCCGCTCCACAACACGCATTCACCAGGCAATCACCCGGAGGAACAAACCATGTCAGACAAAGTCAATCGCAGAAGCTTTCTGGCCGGAGCCG
This sequence comes from Acidobacteriota bacterium, assembly GCA_031418175.1. Taxonomy (GTDB): domain Bacteria; phylum Acidobacteriota; class Blastocatellia; order RBC074; family RBC074; genus JACPYM01. The sequence goes on from JANOWX010001225.1 coordinate 158, forward strand.
CTGGCAGTGTCGCCGCTTCGAGCCTCTTCACCGCTGAATCCTACGCGCACATCATTGGCGCCAACGACCGCATCCAGATGGCGCTCATCGGCGCGGGCGGCCGTGGCCGCGGCGTCATGAATTCCTTTCTGAAAGTCTCCGACCAGGTCGAATTCATCGCCGTGTCGGACGTTTACGAACCGCGCCAGAACGAGGCGTTGAAAGCTTGCCGCGCGGGCAGCAAGGCTACCTTTGATTACCGCGATGTGCTCAACAACAAAGAAGTCGTCGCCATCCTGAACGCCACGCCCGACCATTGGCACGCGTCCGTGCTGATGGACGCCGTCAAAGCCGGCAAGGATGTTTACACCGAAAAACCCTTTTCGCTGACCATCGAGCAAGGCGCGCAAATGGTCAAAGCCGTGCGCGCCACCAAACAGATCGTCCAAGTCGGCATGCAACGCCGCAGTTCCGAAGCCGTGCGCGGCGCAAAAAAGCTGGTGGATGAGGGCGTGCTCGGCGAAGTCATCCTGGCCCGCGCGCAATGGTATTGGAGCACCAAACCGATGCCGCAAAAAATGTCGCTGGAAGGCAAGCTGGATTGGGAACGCTTCCAAGCGACGGCGCGCAACAAACATCCCATGGATGAACGGCGCTTCTTCCGCTGGCGCAATTTCATTGATTACAACGGCGGCCACCTGACCGATCAGGGCACGCATTTGATGGACGTGATCCAGTGGTTCTGTAACAACGGCAAACCGCCCGTCGCCGCCGTCTGCCAGGGCGCGGTCATGCAACACAAAGGGGGCGACGCGCCCGACACCTTCAGCGCCGTTTACGAATACCCGTCGTTTATGGCGACCTGGACGCTCTGTTACAGCAACAGCTATCACAACGGCTGGCAGATCATCTTGCAGGGCCGCAAGGCGACGATGGAACTGGATGACGACGGCTATCGCGTCTACCCCGAACCCTGGGCCAAAACGAATACGGCGCCGCAGTTTCTGCACGAATACAAAGGCGGCATCCCCGACGAACCGCACGTCAAGAACTTCCTCGATTGCCTCAAGTCGCGCCAGGAACCCAACGCCCCCGTCGAAGTCGGCCACAACGCCGTCAGCGCGCCGCATCTGGCGAATTTGGCGATGTGGCAAAAACGGCGCGTGGTGTTGAGCGATGACGGCACGACTACGGCGAAGCTGTAACGCAGTAACGGAGGATGGCAACGATGTCCGAACCCAATGTCGAAACGATGTTCAAGCAGTTCGCGGCGCTGCCGTTTGGCGATCAACTGCGTTTGCGGCAGATGATCGAGTCCCGCTTCAAACGTGAACCGGCGCTGGAAACAACGCCGGTTCACGCCGCCGTCTTTGTCGCGCCGATTCCGGAACCCGACCCGAAGCCGAATCGCCGCTGGCTGAAAGAACACCAGCACGAATTTGCGGGCGAGTGGGTAGCGCTCGACGGTGACCGGCTTATCGCGCACGGGCCGACTGCCGCAGCAGTTTACGCGGCAGCCGACGCGGATGGCGCATATTTGCCGCTGGTCACTTACCTGCTGCCCGCCGACGCGCATCCATTTGTCGGAGTCTGAACATGAACGGCCAACATCGCAAAGACATTAAACCCGGCCTGGAAGTCGAAATCGTCCAGAAACAGGATCAGCGCAGCGGCCAGCGCACGCGCGGTATCGTGCGGGACATTCTGACCAATTCGCCCCAACATCCGCATGGCATTAAGGTGCGGTTGGTGAGCGGCGAGGTAGGCAGAGTTCAAGAGATCATCACCAACTAAACCAATTGGCAAAAGGCACAAGGCACAAGGCAAGGAATGTTGAAACCTGATCGAATCTATCACGCAGATACTTTTGAAATGCTTCCTCAGCTTGACGACGAGAGTATTGATTTGATCGTTTGTGATGGCCCTTATGGGGTGACTACTAACGAATGGGACAGGATCAGCAATATCCAGGAGTTTAACCTTCAGCTCATTCGCATTTTCGCAGCCAAGCTCAAAGACGGTGGCGCTCTTTATTTGTTCGGCAAGCCAGACTGCCTTGATTTCATTGATTACCGCCCTTTCTTGAACCTGCGCTCAAGAATCGCCTGGTACCAACCAAGCCGCTTGGCTCAAGGACGCATCAACTACACGAATAACTACGATATTATTTGTTACTTCATCAAAGGCGACAGACCCAAGACTTTCGACCTCGATGCCATACGCGTTGCGCAGCTTGTCGAATTGGAACATCGCTTGCGCTGCGAGCGAGTGCCTTCCGTAACAAATGGGAAATACGGCAAGACGAAGTTCAATGGCGCTGGCAAGAACCCCGGTGATGTGTGGGGCGACATCAAGCAACTGACCTACAAGTCGAAGGAACTCGTCAACCGTGCCGCACTCAACACGATCCAAAAACCGGAGCAACTGCTCGAAAGAATTATCAAGGCAAGCTCAAACGAGGGTGACCTTGTTTTAGATCCGTTCGCGGGTGTTGGAACATGCCCGGTTGTTTGCCGCAGGCTTGGCAGGCGCTTCATTGGGATCGAGCAAGACAAACAGTTTGTTGCCGCAGCAAACAAGCGGTTACTCGAAATAGAAAACGAGTTGGCAGCAAGGTTGTTCTGAGATGGCAAACGACATTTACCACAAGATTATCGAGCTTGTGTTGAAGGCGGCAGAACTTGCGCGGTCAGTCGGCATCAATAACTTGCTACAGCCCGGCTTGGTAAAGGAGATGATCATCGCTGACCTCCTTGGACATGACCTTATCCATTCCAAGCGAGATGCCGATGCACACGCGCCCGGCAACCCGGCGGAGAAATATGAGTACCTCTCTTGCATAGAAAAAGGAAGGGGCCAACTTGACCGAATGTTCAAGGAACCTGCTGCCAAACGGGCCGAGTCGTTGAGCAGGATCACGCGTAATCGAAAGATTTATTTTGCAGTGTTCTACGCGGCAAACCAGACGAAGTGCAAGGTCATTTACGAGTTTGAACCACAGGTCGTGCTACAAGAGACGGAACGCCAACTCGACCGCAGCAGTAATGAAATCTCGCACGTCGGATTTTCTGAAAACTGGGCCCGCCAAAATGGACGTGTCGTTTATGAAGACAAGTCATAGGCTAACCTGATCGTTACTGCGCAAACTTTCCGAAATACCCGGTGAACTCCTCCACCGGCATCCCGCCCGCCTCCGCCAACCGCTCCACCCAAGCCTCATCGGCAAAATCCTTCGCTCCCAAACGCACCATGTAATCGCGCGCGACGTGATAGCTCTCGGTCGTCACATCCACCGGGCGTTGTTTGCCGCGCCCGCTGGCGTGATCTACGACATCGGCGAAGGGCAGGGCTTTGAATTCGCCGCCCTGCATCGTGATGACCGCGCCGGAACCGCCGCCGTACACGTAGCGCACCGCCGCGAAGCCCAGGTCTCGCGCGTATTCCGCGTCATACGGAATCGGCGGCGCGCTGCGCAATTCGTAGCCGATGGTTTTGTCTACCAGGGTGATTTTGACGCCGCGGTTCTCCAGGCGTTTTTGCACGGCGCTTTTGACCTTGCGCGCCAGATCGAGTTCGCCGACGCGGATGTTGCCTTGCGCGTCGCGGTCAACCGTGGCGAGTTCGGTGATTTCTTTTTCGCTGAAGAGTTCGGCCAGGGCTTCTGACAACAGCACGACGCCGTGATTGCTGCCCAGGGCGCGGCGTTTGATGATCGCGCCTTCGACAATGTCGGCGATGTCGGCCAGCGCAATCTGGGTGCCGCCGAATTCTTCGGGAATCACCGTGCAGGTCGCGCTGACCGCCGCGCCGATGCCCAGCGTCAGGTTGCCGGTCGGGCGGCCCATCGTCACGGCCAGATACCAGCGGCCCGTCGTTTTGGCGTCGGCCATCAGGCTCTTGACGATGTCGGCGCCGTAATGGCGCGCGGTTTCATAGCCGAGCGTTTCGAGCGGCGCTTCGCCGAGCGATGGCAGCCAGAGGTCGTTATCAATGCTCTTGGGCACCTGGGCGACTTTCAGGCGGCCTTCGCTGTGGCGTTCGATGGCGATGGAGCTGGCGACCAGATCGTCGCCGCCGATGGTGATCAGCGCGTCAATGTTCAGCTTGGTCAGCGCGGCGCTGGCGTTTTCCAAACTCTGTGGATCGCGCGTCACGTCTACGCGCGAGGTGCCCAGGATCGAACCGCCGACCGTGTGGATGCGCGAGACTTCATCGCGCGTCAGTTCGTGCTGTTCGTCGGTGTAGCGTTGCGCCAGCCATTCAAAGCCGTCGTGAAAGCCGACAGGCGTGCAGCCCAGCTTGAGTGCTTCGAGTGCGATGGCCGCGATCACGCCGTTCGAGCCGGGCGCGGGGCCGCCACCAAGTAAGATGCCGATTCTTTTGATAGCCATAATTCTCTGGTGAATTCGGAATTCGGAAGTTCGCTGATTCCGAATTCCGAATTCCGAATTCTCTACTTTCCAAACCGTTTCCGTAAATCCTCAATCGTCGTATTGCCCGCGCGCGCCAGCTTCTCGACGCTTTCCTCGTCGGCCACGTCGGAGGCTTCCAAGCGAATCATGTATTCGCGCGCGACACGAAAAGTTTCGCTGGCGGGGTCTACGTTGCGCACCTGGGTTTTGCCGGTGACGGGGTTGCGGATGTCGGCGAAATGCAACGGCACGAGTTTGCCGTTCTGGATGCTGACCATCGCGCCGCTGCCGCCGCCCAGCAAAAAGCGAATCGCGGCGTTGCCCAGTTCGCGGCAGTAATGCTGATCGAACGGAATCGGATCGCAGCAGCGCAGTTCGTAGCCGATATTCTTGTTCGTCACGATCAGCCGGATGCCGCGCTGGCGGAAGCGGCTCTCGACCTCGACCTTGACCTTGCGCGCCAGATCAATTTCGGCGAAGCGGATGTGGCCGTGTTCATCGCGTTCGACATCTTCCAAATCTGAAAGCTCAGCCGGATCGAGTTGGTCAATCAGCCCTTCGGCCAGCACGGCCACGCCGTGAAAGCGGCCCAACGCGCGGCGTTTGATGATCGCGCCTTCGACGATGTCGCAGAGTTCGGCGAAGGGGATGATGCGCTGGCCGAACTCTTCGCGGATGATGGTCAGCGTCGCGCCGGCCGCTTTGCCGATGCCGAGCGCCAAATGCCCGGCTTGCCGCCCCATCGCCACGACGACGTACCAGCGTTTAGTCGTGCGCGCGTCTTCCATCAGGTTCTGGACGAGATGCACGCCGACGTGGCGTGCGGTCTGAAAGCCGAAGGTCGGAATGTGCGGCGGCAGCGGCAGATCGTTATCAATCGTCTTGGGCACGTGGACGGTGCGAATGTCGGAACGCGCGGCCACCGTGGCCGAAGAGAGCGCCGTGTCGTCGCCGCCGATGGTGACCAGATGCGTGACGCCGAGGCCTTTGAGCGTTTCGACGACGGCGGTCATGGATTCTTCCGACTCGGTCGGATTCGCGCGCGCCGTGCCGAGCACCGAACCGCCCAGCCAATGCACGCGCGAGACATCGCCGATGCTCAAGGCGCGCGCGCACGCCGGGTCGCGGCGCACTAGATGTTTGAAGCCGTCCTGAATGCCGACGACGTCGAAGCCTTCGTTAAGGGCCTTGACCGTCGCGGCGGAGATCACCGCATTGATGCCGGGGGCGGGGCCGCCGCCGACCAGAATGGCAAGTTTGCCAGATGCAGATGTGGATGCGGGCATTACTGAATTGCTCCTGCGTTGCGTTAAACGATTGTGTGATGAAACAGGGTTGGGTGTAAACGGGATTGTAAGCAAGCGCGGCAGGGTTTGGCTAGTGGCCGGAAAAAAGATGAGTAATAAAGAGGATTTATCGGGCAATAAGCGACGCGGTAAACAATGAGGCCGACTATCACTCATGTTTGTCGCTCATAGCAAACCTACTTCCTTTGACTGATGGCCGAGTCAACTACCATAACTGCATAATCGGCTAGCTACAGAGCATGCAATTGGATTCCTACGGCAACATACAATGTCAGGCTATCTTACAACACGATTCTTGTTATAACTCCCATCAAGATTTCGAAGAATCTCTGTATCTTGCGGACGCAGAGTAACACCAGGGCGCATCATCCTTTCGGAAGGAGGTGCTTCTTTAATATTTCCATTAACATCGAATAGCGACGCTTCTGGTTCCCCAGGAGTAAGCGTAAGTAGATTCTTCTCGCTAAAGCCCTGGCTTCCCCAATCGTTCCTATCTTGCACCATTGCGCAACCGTAATCCAAAGCGTACCAGACTGTAGAGTTGTTCCGCGTAATCTTCACTGCTCGGTATCCCGCAACCGTCTCTTCACCGCTAATAACTTCCGGCGGTGAATTCACCATGACTTTCCCGGCAAATGAGTTAATACATTTGAAGTTCGGATCCCGCTGCCAATTGGCAGGATTTCCCTTGTATGCCACTGTACTCTTGGTATTCGTAAGATCATTGATAGAAACCTTAATGCCTGAAGCAAATTGGATCACTCGCTCCTTACGAGTTTTATTATCATAAATCTGAGAATCACTATTTTCGTATGAACTGAGCATAACGAACGATCCGTCTGAACGGATAGCCCGAGTCATATCCATACCTCTTATAGCAGTGCCATTAGGGAAGAAAATTGTGGAACGTAATTTGACAGTGTAAGGGACTGGTCCGCCCAAACGCATTTCTTCGGCTCTCAACCTTGAATGGGTCAGGTAGCTCATATGTATCACCAATCCAATAACGACCCCTACGAATGCCCATTTTAACTTTGTTTTCCACTCATCGAGATTGATTAGCATACGGCCCTCCTGTTAGTGTTCCAAACACATTACTCTGCCAATATTTCTTCACAATCAATTTCAAAATTACAATGGTCATTACAAGGATCAGGATACCCGCAGCCTGGCTTAACACTCGTGCATTGGACCCAATTACAAATGGTACAGTCCGTACTGGGCCTCCAATCACGGTTTTGCTCATCACCTTGGCCGCAGCGTTTAGAGCACCCGTCGAGTTGAGCAATTGCGTTGGTATTCATCACGGCAAGAGTAACAAACGCCGCTCCGACTAAAATGAGAAGTTTGCGTAACATAGGCCTACCTTTTGTCACAATCGAATTAACTAGACAAGACGCAACTTTGCATTTTGTCTAGCTGTCACGGCCTTGCACAAATCGGTCAATAAGTCCTTTAGATGTGAGTCCCATTGTTGGGACTTTCAACAACTTACAGGGCGATTTGTGCAAAGCCAGATGTCACCAACAACATGGCAGTTTCATAAAACTGCGATTGGATCAGCTTCACTTCATGAGGACGGTCGGCAAAGCCAAATCTCAACCCTTGTCAGAAAATAAATCATTCTTTCTTCCCAAGCTCTGCTTGGATCAGCAGCTTCAACTTTATGATCAAAGAGTGCCGATACGTGTAAACCGTTGGCACCCCAATCCCCATTCGCTCAGCGATCTCTTTTGTACTCAGCCCCTCACAGATCAAAGCAGCCAAAGTTTGCTCCCGCTCAGGCAGCTTGCTCCTCACCTTTTCAAAGAGAACGTGTTCTTCTTTGTCCAGTAACGACGTTTCCTGATCGGGTTGGACAAGGAAAGCAT
>JANOWX010001226.1:0-2145 GCA_031418175.1 Acidobacteriota bacterium
GTTTGCAACCAGCAGGCGGGTCAAAAGGAAATAAACCGGCTGAACGTTCGCGGATGTGTAGCAAGATGACATCCAGACAACTTGGAGCGTTGATACAAATTCAACGCCAAGCCGCCAAGAGTGCCAAGAACGCTGTGGAAAAAGGGAAGAAAGCCGTCTTTCAGACCCTCTTTTGATCCTGCTTGGCGTTTTGGCGTTGAAGCAGTTCTGGCTAACATTCAAAGTCGTGCATCCAGGCGAGCGTAGGAGGTGCAGCAACCGTTCCAGACTGTGGATTCCTCGCATTGTGTTGTCTTTCAGTTGCGCGACACCACCTCGCAAAGCCAGCGAAACAAATTCCCCGCAGATGCTTCTTGAACGCCCTGCTTCGATCACTGATAATGCCGCTTCGATACCACAACGCCACAACACACACATTGAATAGGTTCAGGAACATCATGTCCGCAGTTGTAGATAAAGAAGCTATAGCAGAAGCCAGAATGCCCTTGATGGTGGATATTCATTGCCACATCCTGCCCGAAACGGACGATGGCGCGGTTTCGTTGGAAGAATCGGTTGAGATGTGCCGCCTGGCCGCCGCCGACGGCATCAAGACCATCATCGCCACGCCGCACATGTTCGACGGCATGCACCAGACGCCGGAGCGCGACGACATCCTGCGCCGCATTGACCAGGTGATGGAAGCCAGCGGCGGCGTAGTCGAAATCGTCCCCGGCGGCGAAGTCCGTTACAGCTACGAAATCTTTCAGGAGGTCAAAGACCCGCACACCAAGATCAGGCTCAACGGCAGTTCGTACATGCTGCTCGAATTCGATTTCAACATGGTGCCGCCCAACATCGAAACGACGATCTTTCAAATCCTGAACGCCGGCATCACGCCCGTCATTGCGCATCCCGAACGCAACATGCGCATCCAGCGCAAACCCGAACTGCTGGCGATGCTGATCGAACGCGGCGCTTACTCGCAAATTGACGCGGGCAGCCTGACCGGCAGCTTCGGCACCGAGAGTTACGAGTCGGCGAAGAAGTTTATTCAGGCCGGCCTGGCGCACTTCATCGCCACCGACGCGCACCACCAAGACCGCCGCCGTCCCATGCTTTCCAAAGCGGTCGAGATCGCCGCCGGGATTGGCGGAGCCGAGTATGCGCGGGCGATGGTCGAGACGAACCCGCTGGCGCTGATCCAGGATCGCGCGATTCCTTATCAGCCCGATCCGGATTTGGACGTGCTGGCTGGGCGGCGGAAGAAGAAGGCTGCTAAGAGTTGGTATGCTTTTTGGAGGTAGTATGGCAATCGTCACCCAGCCACTTGACCTGGAAAAGTTTCGCGCCGAACTCGACGAAGTCGGCCCAGAACTGTTCGACATTGCGATGAGCATCCCGAAAGAAGATTTGTTATCTGATGATGAGATTCGCGCCGAAATTGCTTGGCGGCGTGGCGGCATCGTGATTCTCGAAAATTACCAAACGAACCGGAACACACGACATTGGCGGCAATGATCGCCGCGAACGTTGAGAGGTCTACTTTGAAAAACAATCTGCGTTCGATTGCCGTCACCTACACGACGGTTTTCTTTTTGCTGGCCCTCGCCGTTGTGCCCGCCCTTGCCAAACCGCAATGGCAACTGGTCACGCTTAAAAACGGCCTGCAAGTCATCGTGATCGAGAACCGCTCCGTGCCGCTGGTCACCGTCGAGCTGGCGGTCAAGAACGGCGCGTGGACGGAGCCGCCCGAATACAACGGCCTCTCGCACCTTTACGAACACATGTTCTTCAAGTCGAATGAGAAGTCGAAGGCCGAGGGCTACCACGATCAGGCCGCCGAGTTGGGCATGCTCAGCAACGCGCAGACGCAGTACGAGGTCGTCAACTACTACACCACGACCATCCGCACCGGCACACGCGAAGCTTTGCGCGTGCTCAACGATTCGATCCGCTATCCGCTCTTTGACGAGTTGGAATTCAAGCAGGAGATCGAAGTCGTGCTCGACGAACTCAACCGCCACGCCTCGAATCCGTTTTACTACCTGATCAACGGTGTCGAAGCGAAGCTCTGGTACAAGTACTACTCGCGCAAGAATCCCGGCGGCAGCCCGCAGACTGTGTCCAAAGCCACGACTGCGATGATGCGCGAGATTCAAAAAC